>CAMDEB010000231.1 GCA_945893085.1 Rhodoplanes serenus
CGAGGGCACGAGGGCGAGAAATGCCGGTAACGGCGAAGCGCTGCTACTACGAAGTCTTGAGCGTGCAACGCACGGCGAGCGACGCGGACATGAAGGCCGCATTCCGCAAGCTGGCGATGCAGCATCATCCCGACCGCAATCCGGGCGACAAGGATTGCGAAAGCCGCTTCAAGGAAATCAACGAGGCCTACGACATCCTCAAGGATGCCGACAAGCGCGCCGCCTATGATCGTTTCGGCCACGCCGCGTTCGAGCAGGGCGCGGGCGGCGGCGGGGCGCACGGCTTCGGCTCCGAT
The DNA here is from genome assembly GCA_945893085.1 of Rhodoplanes serenus. Lineage (GTDB taxonomy): Bacteria > Pseudomonadota > Alphaproteobacteria > Rhizobiales > Xanthobacteraceae > Z2-YC6860. The sequence goes on from CAMDEB010000231.1 coordinate 297, forward strand.
TTCGGCTCGGCGTTCTCCGACATCTTCGAGGGCATTTTCGGCATGGCCGGCGCGCGCGGGCGCACCGCGTCAGGCCGCGAGCGCGGCGCCGACCTGCGCTACAACATGGAGATCACGCTCGAGGACGCCTACGTCGGCAAGACCGCGAGCCTGCGGCTGCCGACCTCGGTGACCTGCGAGGCCTGCTCGGGCGGCGGCGCCAAGGCCGGCACCAAGCCGAAGACCTGTCCGCATTGCAACGGCCAGGGAAAAATCCGGCACGCGCAAGGTTTCTTCACGCTGGAGCGCACCTGTCCCGGCTGCCACGGCCGCGGCCAGGTGATCGACGATCCCTGTCCGTCCTGCTCCGGCTCGGGCCGCGTGACGCGCGAACGCACGCTCTCGGTCAACATTCCGCCGGGCGTCGAGGACGGCACGCGCATCAGGCTGGCCGGCGAGGGCGAGGCCGGCGTGCGCGGCGGACCGGCGGGCGACCTTTATATTTTCCTTTCGCTCGCGGCGCATACGTTCTTCCAGCGCGACGGCGCCGATCTGCATTGCCGGGTTCCGATCTCGATGGTGACCGCGGCGATCGGCGGCGAATTCGAAGTTCCCTCGATCGACGGCGCCAAGACCCGGGTGAAGGTGCCCGGCGGCACGCAGTCGGGGCGGCGGTTCCGGTTGCAGAGCAAGGGAATGCCGGTGCTGCGCTCGAAGCAGTCCGGCGACATGTACGTCCAAGTCGTGGTCGAGACGCCGCAGAACCTGACCAGGCGGCAGCGCGAGCTGCTGACCGAGTTCGAGAAGCTGTCGTCGAAGGACACCCAGCCTGAATCCTCGGGATTCTTCGCCCGGGTCAAGGACTTTTTCGGCACCGGAACCGGGCCGTCCTGACCCGGCTTGACCCTCGGGACAGGGCGCTATACCCATTGGTGAGGCAATCATTTCGGCATTCAGCCGTTGCGTACAAAACGTCGCCCCATGCCCTTTCAGTCGCTGAGCCTCGAGAAGAAAGTTCTGCGTCTCGATGAGGTGCAGTTCATTCGCTCCTGGCTGGACAAGCCGCTCACCACCGGCGCGGTGAGGCCCTCGGGCAAGGTGCTCGCGCGCACCATGGCGCGCTACGTCGATCCGGCGGCTCCGGGCCCGGTGGTCGAGCTCGGCCCCGGCACCGGCGCGGTGACCGAGGCGCTGGTCGAGCAGGGGATCGATCCCGCCCGCCTCGTGCTGGTCGAATTCAACGCTTCGTTCTGCCGGCTGCTGCGCTCGCGCTATCCCGAGGCGACGGTGATCCAGGGCGACGCCTATGGCATCCGCCGTCTGCTCGGCGGTCTGCTGCGCGAGCCGGCCGCGGCCGTGGTGTCGGGTCTGCCGCTCGTCACCAAGCCGCTGAAGATGCGCGTTCGTCTGCTCAGCGAGGCGCTCGGCCTGATGAAGCCCGGCGCGCCGTTCGTGCAATTCACTTATGCGATGGTGCCGCCGATTCCGAAGCGGGCGATCGGCGCGACCTCGGAAGCCTCCGAGCGAATCTGGATGAACCTGCCGCCAGCGCGCGTGTGGGTCTACCGCAAGGGCTGATCGCCGTCCTTGATGGGTGGCCGCCGATGCTTCCCAAAATCCTGGTCTTCGCCGGCTCGATCCGAACCGGCTCGCACAACGCGCGGCTCGCCGCGCTCGCGACCAAGGAGCTGGTGCTCGCCGGCGCCGACGTCACCCGCATCTCGCTGCTCGACTTTCCGCTGCCGATCTACGACGGCGACCTTGAAGCGAAGTCAGGTCCGCCGGAGAACGCGCTCAAGCTCAAGCGGTTGATGATGATGCATCCGGGCGTGTTCATCGCCAGCCCGGAATACAACGCCTCGATCACGCCGCTGCTCAAGAACACCCTCGACTGGATCTCGCGGGTGCGCGAGCGCGGTGAGCCGCCGCTGCCGGCCTACAAGAACCGGGTGTTCGCGATCGGCGGGGCGTCCGACGGCGCCTATGGCGCGATGCGCTCGCTGATGGCGCTGCGCCAGGTGCTGGAGCTGGGTTGCGGCGCGCTGGTCATCCCCGACCAGATCGCCGTCATGCGCGCAAGCGAGGCGTTCGACGAGAAGGACAATCTGAAGGAGGAGCGTTTGGCGAACCTGCTCAAGCGGGTGCTGCAGCGGTTGACCGACATGGCGCGGGAGGTGGTGCCATGAATCCGCGCGACCGGCTGATCCTCGCGCTCGATGTGCCGTCGGTTGCCGCCGCCGAGACGATGGTGACGCGGCTCGGCGACGCGGTGTCGTTCTACAAGATCGGCTATCAGCTCGCGTTCGCCGGCGGGCTGGCGCTCGCCGAGAGGCTCGTTCGCGCCAACAAGCAGGTGTTCGTCGATCTCAAGCTGCACGACATCGGCAACACGGTCGCCAAGGGCGTCGAGAGCGTCGCGAAGCTCGGCGCGACCTTCCTCACCGTTCACGCCTATCCGCAGACCATGCATGCGGCGGTCGACGCGCGCTCAGGCTCGAACCTGCGCATCCTCGCGGTCACGGTGCTCACGTCCTACGACGATGCCGATCTGGCAGCGGCGGGCTACGACTTCACCGTCTCGGAATTGGTCGCCGAGCGCGCCGCGCAGGCGCGCGACATCGGCATCGACGGGCTGGTGTGCTCGGCCGAGGAGGCGGCAAGCGTGCGGCCGATCGTCGGCTCAAGCATGGCGCTGGTGACGCCGGGCATCCGTCCGGCCGGCTCGGCGAGCGGCGACCAGAAGCGCATCATGACGCCTGCGGCCGCGATCGCCGCCGGGGCCGATTATCTCGTGATCGGCCGGCCGATCCTGGAGGCGGCCGATCCGAAGGCCGCCGCCGAGGCGATCGTGGCTGAGATCGCAAACGCAACACGATAAGGGGAGGGTCATGGCGAAGGGCTATTGGATCCCGCGCCTCGATGTCAGCAACCCGGAAGGCTTCCAAGCCTACCGAACGATGGCGGATGCAGCGCACGAGCGCTTCGGGTCCAAGCTATTGGCGCGCGGCGGCCGTTCCGAGCTGGTCGAAGGCACGATGCGGTCGCGCAACGTGATACGCGAGTTCAACTCCTACGACGAGGCGCTCGCATTCTATCGCGGGCCTGAATATTCGCGCGCCCGGCCGCTGCGCGCGCCGCATTCGGCCTGCGATTTCCCGATCGTCGAGGGCTATGACGGTCAGCAGCCTGCGCCGATCGGGACGCCGCCTGCGCCCGCGGCGCGCAAGGGTTATTGGATCGGCCAGGTCGACGTGACTGACCCCGAAGGTTACAAGTCCTATATCGTGGCGAACGCGGTGCCGTTCGGCAAATTCGGCGCGCGCTTCCTGGTGCGCGGCGGGCGCTGCGAGATGATGGAAGGGCGCGGTCGCGCACGCAACGTGGTGATGGAATTCCCGAGCTACGAAGCGGCGCTCGCCTGCTACCGCTCGGACGACTATCAGGCGGCGTATGCCCTGCGCCAAGGCAAGGCCGAGGTCGATCTGGTCATCATCGAAGCGTTCGATCCGTCGCAACATTGAGAACAGGGAGCAGTCTATGGCGAAGGGTTATTGGATCGCGAGCGTCGACGTGAAAAACGACGAAGGCTACAAGCCCTACGCGGCGGCAAATCCTGGAATCTTCAAGAAGTTCGGCGGGCGCTTCGTGGTGCGGGGCGGGCCGTTCGAATGCCCGGAGGGCAACAGCCGCTCGCGCAACGTGGTGATCGAATTTCCCGACTACGCCAGCGCGCTCGCCTGCTACCGCTCGCCGGAGTACCAGGCCAACATCAAGGTGCGCCAGCCGCACTCGCTCGCCGACATCGTCATCATCGAAGGCTACGACGGCCCGCAGCCGTAGGCTGACAAGCGTCCGGCATCCCGCTAAGGATTGGCCGAAGTCAGGAGACACCAATGTCCGACATGCGGCTTGTGGTTGCCGGCGCCGGCGGGCGCATGGGGCGCACCCTGATCAAGGCGATCGCCGAGACGCCCGGCCTCGTCGTCGTGGGCGCGGTCGAGGATGCGCGCTCGCCGCTGCTCGGCCAGGACTCGGGCGTGCTGGCCGGGCTCGGCAACAACGGCATCGCGCTCACCGCCGACGCCAAGTCCCTGTTGGCCAAGGCCGACGGCATCGTCGATTTCACCGTGCCGAAGGCGACTGTCGCCTTCGCCGGGCTGACCGCCGGCAAGGTCCACATCGTCGGCACCACCGGGCTGTCGGCCGAGGAGGAGGCGCAGATCAAGGAGGCGGCGAAGACCGCGGTCATCGTCAAGTCCGGCAACATGAGCCTTGGCGTCAATCTCTTGGCGGCGCTGACCAAGCGCGTGGCGAAGACGCTCGGCGACGAGTTCGACATCGAAATCTTCGAGCTGCACCACAACAAGAAGATCGACGCGCCGTCGGGCACCGCGCTGCTGCTCGGACGCGCGGCGGCGGAAGGCCGCGGCATCGATCTCGCCAAGCGTTCGGCGCGCGGGCGCGATGGCGAGACCGGCGCGCGCACCATCGGCGACATCGGCTTCGCGTCGCTGCGCGGCGGCAGCGTGGTCGGCGAGCACAGCGTGATCTTTGCCGGCCAGGCGGAACGCATCGAGCTTGTGCATCGCGCCGAGGACCGCATGATCTTCGCCCGCGGCGCGCTGAAGGCGGCGGCCTGGGCGCGCGACCAGAAGCCCGGGCTCTATTCGATGGCCGACGTGCTCGGTCTCGGCGACATGTAGAGCGACGCGGCGATGGCCGACGAAGCCAAACCGGTTGTGACTGTCGGGCTCGTCGTCGGCCTGGCGATGGCGGTGATCGGCGCACTGGTGATCGCCTTCGTGTTCGCGCCGCTGTTGTCGCCGGACAGCAACTTCGATTCCGTCACCGCGTTTCTCGGCGCGCTGATCTTCATGCTGCTGGTGATGGCGGCGGGCTATGCGGTGAGGAAGTAGCCGACGCGCCGGTTTAGGCTTTGCGCAGCAGCGACACGCCGGTCATCTCGGCGGGCTTCGGCAGGCCCATCAGTTCCAGCAGCGTCGGCGCAATATCCGCCAGCCGGCCTTCCGCCAGCGACGCGTTGCCGCCGCCGACCAGCAGCAGCGGCACCGGATTGGTGGTGTGCGAGGTGTGCGGCCCGCCGGTCTCGGGGTCACGCATCATCTCGCAATTGCCGTGGTCGGCGGTGACCAGCAGCGCGCCGCCGGATTTTTGAATCGCGTCGGCGATTTTGCCGAGGCCGGTGTCGACGGTTTCGACCGCCTTGATCGCGGCCGGCAGGCTGCCGGTGTGGCCGACCATGTCGGGGTTGGCGAAGTTCAGCACGATCAGGTCGTATTTCCCCGAGTCGATCGCCTCCACCGCCTTCGCGGTCAGCTCTGGCGCCGACATCTCCGGCTGCAGGTCGTAGGTCGCGACCTTCGGCGACGGCACCATGATGCGCGCCTCGCCGGGATACGGCTCTTCCCGGCCGCCGTTGAGGAAGTAGGTGACGTGCGGATATTTCTCGGTCTCGGCCATGCGGACCTGGGTGCGGCCCGCCGCAGCGACGACCTCGCCAAGGATGTTCGGGAACGACTGCGGCGCAAACATCGTCTGCATCAGCGCGTCGAGGTTCTCGCTGTATTGCGTCATGCCGACCGCCGCGGCGATGTCGAGCTTGCGCGGCCGCGCGAAGCCGGAGAATTTAGGATCGAGAATGGCGTCGAGGATTTCCCGCACCCGGTCGGCGCGGAAGTTGAAGCACAGCACGCCGTCGCCATCGCGTATGCCGCGATAGGAGCCGATCACCGCCGGCAGGATGAACTCGTCAAACAGCTTGTTTGCATAGGCGTCGGCGATCACCGAACGCGCGTCCGCAAAATGCGGACCCTGCGCGTCGACGATCGCGTCATAGGCCTTCTTCACGCGCTCCCACCGCTTGTCGCGATCCATCGCGTAGTAGCGCCCGGACACCGTCGCGATCGGAACCGACGGCGGCAGCGCCGCGAGCAGCCGCTCCAGGTCCTCCTTCGCCGATTGCGGGGGCGTGTCGCGGCCGTCGGTGAGGACGTGCATCGCCACCGGCACGCCGGCGTCCGCAACGATCCGGGCCAGCGCCGCGGCGTGATCCTGGTGCGAATGCACGCCGCCGGGCGAAACCAGGCCGAGCAGGTGACAGGTGCCGCCGGTCCGCTTCAGGCGCCGGATCAGGTCCGCCAGCGCCGGCATTCGCGCGATCTCGCCGCTCGCGACCGCGTCGCTGATGCGCGGCAGGTCCTGCATCACCACGCGCCCGGCGCCGATGTTGAGATGGCCGACCTCCGAATTGCCCATCTGCCCGGGCGGCAGGCCGACGTCGCGGCCCGACGTGCGCAGGAAGGCGTGCGGCCCCGCGGCCCACAGCCGGTCGAACGTCGGCGTCCTGGCCTGGCGCACGGCGTTGTCGGCCGGATCGTCGCGCCAGCCCCAGCCGTCGAGGATGGCGAGCATCACCGGACGGCGGGATTGTTTCGGGGCGGTGGTCATCGGGGGCTAGATAGCGATCTATCCGGCGGGGAGCAATTGCACCCTCCCGTGTCCCGGGCGAGCGGAGCGAGACCCGGGACCCAGGGGCAACGGAACGAGGCGCTGAAACAAATCGAGGCGGCCTTTCGGCCGCCTCTTTTCTCCTGGGTCCCGGATCGGCGCTCGCGCCATAGCGCGTCGAAGACGCGCGTAAACGCGCTAGAGTCTGATCCGTTTAAGCTGAAGCATATCCTGCGTTTCGGAAGTAGTTGGCACATTCCTGCGGCGTGAAGGCTTGCAGGAGCGCGCCGATGCGTTTCCAGGTGGCTTCGACGGTCCGCTCGGCGGCTTTTCGCAGCAAGGTTT
>CAMDEB010000232.1 GCA_945893085.1 Rhodoplanes serenus
GCAGCGCATCACGCAGTGGTGCGCTGCAGACCCGGGATCGTTACGAAGACGGTATTTGGGAAGGTCCCGGATCGGCGGCGCACCGCTTCGCGCTGCACCGCATCCGGGACACGAGAGTAGAACGGGGATTAGGCGATGCGTCACGGCAAGGTTCACCGCAAGCTCAACCGCACGGCGGAGCATCGCAAGGCGATGTTCGCCAACATGGCCGCGGCGCTGATCAAGCATGAGCAGGTCACCACCACGCTGCCGAAGGCCAAGGAGCTGCGGCCGATCGTCGAGAAGCTGGTCACGCTCGGCAAGCGCGGCGACCTGCATGCCCGCCGTCAGGCGATCGCGCAGATCCGCGACGTCGACATGGTCAAGAAGCTGTTCGACGTGCTGGGCCCCCGCTACAAGGACCGCAAGGGCGGCTATATCCGCGTGCTCAAGGCCGGCTTCCGCTACGGCGACAACGCCGCGGTGGCCGTGATCGAGTTCGTCGACCGCGACGAGAGCGCCAAGGGTCTGGATTCCGGACCGGTGCAGGAGAAGCGGGTCGACGAAGAGGCCACCGCTGCGGCGTAAGGCGGAAACGCGATGATAGCATCGGTCATCAAGGCGGCTTCGGCCGCCTTTTTGCTGTTCGCGCTCTTGCTGAGTGTGCCGGCCGCGCCGGCTTTCGCGCAGCAGGCCAACGAGCAGGAGCGCGCGCTGATCCAGGCCGCCGAGCGCGGCGAGATCGTGGTGGTGCGGCGCCTGCTCTCCGACGCCCGCATCAATGCGCGCGATCAGCGCGGCCGCACGGCGCTGCTGGCGGCGACGCAACGCAACCAGGTCGAGGTCGCGCGCTTTCTTATTCAGGAGGGCGCCGACGTCAACGCCAAGGATTTCATCCAGGACACGCCGTTTCTCTACGCCGCCGCCGAGGGCCGGCTCGAAATCCTCAAGCTGGCGCTGGCAGCCGGCCCCGACCTGAAGGACGTCAACCGCTATCGCGGAACCGCGCTGATCCCGGCCGCCCACCGCGGCCATGTCGAGATCGTGAGGCTGCTGCTGGCCACGCCCATCAACAAGGATCACGTCAACAATCTCGGCTGGACCGCGTTGCTGGAGGCCGTCGTGCTGGGCGACGGCGGGCCGGCGCACACCGAGATCGTCCGGCTGCTTGTCCAGGCCGGCGCCAATGTCAACATCCCCGACCGCGATGGGTCCACCGCGCTCACCCACGCCAGGCAGCGGAACTACAGCGCGATGGTCCGTCTGCTATCGGACGCTGGCGCGCGATAAAGTCGGCGTATTTTTTCGCGAACCGATTGCGCCGCCGATCCGCTGCAATAAACTTGGAAGGATTCGAAACCACAGCCTGTGCAGGGAGAAAAGGCCATGAGTCGGTGGATGCTGGCGGGTCTTGCGGCGATCGCCATTGCGGGACAAGCAAACGCGCAAAGCCCGGTCGAGCGCGGCGGCTACCTGGTCAACGGCATCCTGACCTGTGGCAATTGCCATACGCCGAAAGGGGAGCGCGGCGTCGAGCTCACGGCCCAGATGCACGCCGGTGGCGTGATCGAATGGGACACCCCGACCTTCAAGGTGAAGGGCTCCAACATCACGCCGGACCGCGACACCGGGATCGGAACCTGGACCGATCCCCAGATCAAGGCTGCGATCCAGAATGGCGTGCGCCCGAACGGGACGCCGCTCGCGCCGATCATGCCGTTTGCCTTCTACAAGGTGTTCACGCCGGGTGATCTCGACGCGGTCGTGGCCTACCTGAAGTCGGTTCCCGCCGCGCGCAATCAGACCCAGCTTCCGGTCTACAAGGCCGCGATGCACGTCGACGCCGTGCCGAACGCCGACAAGCCGATGAGCGAGGCGGATCTGCGCGATCCGGTCAAGCGCGGCTTCTATCTCGTCACCATCGGCCATTGCATGGAATGCCACACGCCGATGGTACGGGGCGTGCGCCAGCTCGACACCGCGTACGGCAAGGGCGGTTTCCGCTTCACCGGGCCGTTCGGCGAGTCGTTCTCGCGCAACATCACCTCGCATCGGGAAAAGGGCATCGGCGCCTGGACCGACGACGAGATCAAGCGTGCGATCACGCAAGGCGTGCGCAAGGACGGCTCGCCGCTCAAGCCACCGATGGGCTATGCCTGGTACGCCCGCATGACCGACGCGGACCTCGGCGCCATCGTCGCCTATCTGCGTACGGTGCCGCCGCTGGAGTGACGGCGGCGGCGTTTCGGCCGCGAATTCATCAACGGGTCGATCGGAGCCTCGCGCTATCCGGCATGAGCAACGACGCATCGCGTTTCATCGGCAGCATACCGCAGCACTATGATCACGGCCTGGGGCCGATGATCTTCGTCGACTATGCCGCTGACATCGCGCGGCGTGTCGCCGCCTGCCATCCCGCGCGGGTGCTGGAGACGGCGGCCGGCACCGGGATCGTCACCCGCCGGTTGCGCGATGTCTTGCCGGCCGGCGTGCGCCTGACGGCGACCGATCTCAATCCGCCGATGCTGGAAATCGCGCGCACCAAGTTCCGGCCCGGCGAGCAGGTCGAGTTCCAGCCTGCCGATGCCATGGCGCTGCCGTTCGCGGATGGCAGCTTTGACGCGGTCGTGTGCCAGTTCGGCGTGATGTTCTTTCCGGACAAGGACAAATCCTATCGCGAGGTTTACCGCGTCCTCGGCGGCGGCGGGCGCTACCTGTTCAGCGTCTGGGATTCACATCGCCACAACCCGTTCGGCCGGATCGCGCACGAAGTCGCGGGAAGCTTTTTCCCCGCCGATCCGCCGCAATTCCAGAGCGTGCCGTTCTCCTATCGTTTCGATCCGATCAAGGAGTCCCTGACCGAGGCGGGCTTCACCGAGATCAACGCCGCCGTGGTCAGGCTGGAGAAGGAGATTCCGGACGCGGCGATTTTCGCGCGCGGTCTGGTCTACGGCAGCCCGCTGATCGATCAGATCCGGGCGCGAGGCGGCGTCGAGCCTGAAGGAGTGGTCGACGTGCTGGTGCGGGCGTTTCACCGCGAGTTCGGTGCCGATCCGGGACGGATGCCGCTTCAGGCGATGGTGTTTTCCGCAAAAAAGCCGTCGTGATCATTGCGGCGTGAACAGCACGTTCTTGGTCATGATCGCATCGATCGGGCCGGCCAGCGCGGCACGCGCATCCTGCCGCGCGCCGCCGCGGACGATCCAGGACTGGTAACCGAAGCTCCGCTCGACCTGCTCGATCGCGGCCAGCACGTCCTGGTTCGGACCGCCCAGCAGTTCGAGCAGCAGGTTGGGACGGTCGCGGGCGATGGTGCGCCGGGCGCCTTCGATCACGTCGAGCTCGGAGCCCTCGACGTCGACCTTGATGAAGCCGACGTTCTCGAAGCCGAAGCTGTCGAGCGTCGCGACGCGAACCTCGATCTCGGCGGTGTTCGAGGTCACGTGCACGTTGCGGAGATTGCCGAGCAGGTGCGCCGACGCGCCGTCGGCCGTGCGCGGCATGTAGAACGTGGCCGCGCCGTCGCGGTCGGACAGCGCCAGCTCGTGCAGCCGCACCCGGCGGCCGAGCTTGCCGCGGGTGAACACCGCGACCGCCGGGTTGGGCTCGAACGCCTCGACGCGCCGCGCGACCTTCGACAGGGCATAGCTGTAGAGCCCGCGGTTGGCGCCGACGTCGATCGCGGTGCAGCCTGGACGAACCAGTTCGCGCAGCATCTTGAGCTCCGGCTCGTTCCGCCGCGCCTCCTTGGCGATCTTGTAGGGGAAATACAGCCAGCCCGGCAGCAGCAGCTTGAGGCGGTCCTCGATGAACAGATGGTTCGCGCCGGTCGCCGTCGGGGGAGAAGCGCTCATTTGCGCTTGCGCTGGCCGCGGCCGATCGTGTCGTAGAGATCGACCGGAGCGAAATCGTCGGTCAGGAGCTCGGCCTGTTCGAGCGAGGGGTGGGGGATGCGCCGCAGCACGAGCTGCGGCAGCGGGTAGCGGAACCGGTGGCGCTGCTGCAATGCCATGGCGCGGGCCGCCAGTTGCTCGGTGCCGGGCGCCGGCTGCGCCGTCGCCACCGCGATCACCTCGCCGACCCCGGACGGATGCAGGAGAACGCCCGGAAACACCGCGGCAAGCGTCTTCACGGTCGAGACGTAGAGCTTGGTGCCGTCGTGCACGTTGAAGGCGGCGGCGCCGTTCGGGGTCAGCCGCTCCTTGATCAGCGCGTAGAACTCCTTGGTCAGCAGATGGAACGGCACGTAGCCGCCGTGATACGCATCCACCAGGATCAGGTCGTAGAGCTGCGGGTTGCGCCGCAGCACCACGCGGCCGTCGCCGGCGATGTAGCGCACGTTGTCGCTCTCGCGGATGCCGAAGTGGGTCTTCGCCGCGGCGATCACGGCGGGATCGATCTCGATCGTGTCGATAATCATGTCCGGCATGGCGCGGCCGAGATAGGTGGAGATCGATCCGCCGCCGAGCCCGATCATCAGGATGCGCTTGACCTCCGGCGGATAGGCGAGCGCGACCGTCATTGCACGGGTGTAGTGCACCGGCAGGTCGTCGGGGTCGCGCAGGTTGGTGATCGACTCGGTGTAGTTCCAGCCCTTGAGCTGGAACGACATGGTGAGCTCGTGGCGCCGCTTGGTGATGAAGATGTCGTTGTACTCGCTCTCGATGTGCGCGACCTGGCCGTCGGGCCGCGCCAGCAGGGCCGCGCGGGCGGCTTCGTCCACCAGACCCTTCGCCGGCTCCTGGGCCTGAGCTTGGGCCGGTCCGGCGAGCGCCAGGGTGCTCACGGTGAGCACGGCGATGGCGGCGCGCTGCCCAGTGCGTGAGAGGACCATGAGCAGCAACCCAGACAGCAGCCCAGCGCCGCCGAGCATCAGCGTGAGCGCCCGTGAGCCCATCGACGGCAGCAGGAAAAAGGTGGTGCCCAAGGTGCCGACGATGCTGCCGATGGTCGAGATTCCATAGACCGTTCCCGACACCGTCCCCGAGCTCGCAGCCGAGCGGAGCAGCAGCCGGATCGCAAACGGCGAGTACATGCCGAAAAACGTCACTGGAAAGAACAGGATAGCGACCGACGCCACCAGGCTGCCGATTTTGATGTCGTCGACCCGGTCCAGCACCAGTTCGAGCAGCGCCTGGCCGAACATGGGCAGCGCCAGCATGTAGCCGGACCCAATGAGCACCGTCACGCCCAGCACCCGCACCGACGGCATCCGGTCCGCCAGCCATCCGCCGATGAAATAGCCGACCGTCAGCGCCCCCAGCACGGTCGAGATCAGCGAGGCCCAGGTGTAGATACCGCTGCCGAAATAGGGGTTGAGGTAGCGCGAGCCCAGCATCTCGAAGCTCATGACGATGGCGCCGGTGACGAAGGCGATCAGGTAGATGATCGGCGCCGGCGCCGGTGTCGCGCCAAAGCCCGCGCCGGTCGCCGTATCACCCTTATCGAGGTCCACGCATCGGCTCCGTGAATGGGGCAGCTTGGGCAGGGTTGAGCAGCCTCGCGGCGGCCGTAAGGCGACTTCTAACAAGCGTTTCCCCAGGGGAAAAGGGGCGGGGCGGTACCTTCATTTGCCCCAGCCGGGCGCTTATATTTCGGGGCCAAACCGGGATTCGCCCCGGGATTTGTCCTAAGATTCGTCCCAGGATTCGCACCATGGTCTTTCGCCTCGGCTCGCTCTGCGCCCTTGCCGCTGTGGTCCTTTCGTTGACCGCCCCGCAAGCCCAGGCGCAGGCCAACCGCCTTCTCCCGGCGTCTCCCGAAGCGGCCCGGCTCTCCTTCGCGCCGATCGTCAAACACGCGGCCCCCGCGGTGGTCAACGTCACCGCCGCCAAGACCACGGCGGTGGCCCGCAATCCGCTGATGGACGACCCGTTCTTTCGCCGCTTCTTCGGTGGCCCCGACATGGGCGGGCCGCGCGACCCGGTGCAGCGCTCGCTCGGCTCCGGCGTGATCGTCGACGCCACGGGCCTCGTCATCACCAACAACCACGTGATCGAGGGCGCCGATCAGGTCCGGGTCTCGCTCACCGACAAGCGCGAGTTCGACGCCGAGATCGTGCTCAAGGATGCCCGCACCGATCTCGCGGTGCTGCGTATCAAGGACGGGCGCGAGCGGTTTCCGTTCCTCGAATTCGGCAATTCCGACGAGCTTCAGGTCGGCGACATGGTGCTGGCGATCGGCAATCCGTTCGGCGTCGGCCAGACCGTGACGCACGGCATCGTCTCGGCGCTGGCCCGCACCCAGGTCGGCATCACCGACTATCAGTTCTTCATCCAGACCGACGCGGCGATCAATCCCGGCAACTCCGGCGGCGCGCTGGTCGACATGACCGGGCGGCTGGTCGGCGTCAACACCGCGATCTTCTCGCGCTCCGGCGGCTCGCAAGGCGTGGGCTTCGCCATCCCGGCCAACATGGTGCGGGTGGTGGTCGCCTCCGCCAAGGGCGGCGGCACCGCGGTGAAGCGGCCCTGGCTCGGCGCCAAGCTGCAGGCGGTGACCCCCGACATCTCCGAGAAGTTCGACCTCAGGCGGCCGGCCGGCGCCGTGGTCACCACCGTCACCGCGACCAGCCCGGCTGCGCGCGCGGGGCTCAAGACCGGCGACGTCATCGTCGCGGTCGATGGCCAGCCGGTCGACGATCCCAACGCCTTCGACTACCGCTTCACCACGCTCGGGCTCGGCGGCCAGGCCAAGCTCGACGTGATGCGGGCCGGCAAGGAGTCCAAGATTTCTGTCGCGCTGGAAATCGCCCCCGATCTGCCGCGCGACGAGCTCACCATCAGCGCGCGCTCGCCGTTCCTCGGCCTCAAGGTTGCGAACCTGTCGCCGGCGCTGGCCGATGAGCTGCGGCTCGACTCCACCGCCGGAGGCGTCGTCGTCGTCGATATCGCCGACGGCACGCCGGCACAGAGCATCGGTTTCCAGCGTGGCGATGTCGTGGTCTCGCTCAACAACGAGAAGATCGCCAAGACCCGCGATCTCGATCGCCTGACCAAGGCGGGCAGCCGGGTGTGGTGCGTCGTCATCCTGCGCGGCGGCCAGCAGATCTCGGCCGTGTTCGGCGGATGAGCCCGCG
>CAMDEB010000233.1 GCA_945893085.1 Rhodoplanes serenus
CCTCGGCGAATTCGATGACAGCGACCTGATGGATGGCGACGTCACGGTCGCCGTTGAGTGGTCGACGCTCAACTACAAGGACGGGCTCGCCATCACCGGCCGCGCGCCGGTGGTGCGCCGCTTCCCGATGATCCCCGGCATCGACTTCGCAGGCGCGGTCGAGACCTCCTCCCATCCCAATTGGCACCCCGGCGACAAGGTCATCCTCAACGGCTGGGGCGTGGGCGAGACCCATCTCGGCGCCTACGCCGAAAAGGCGCGGGTGAAGGGCGACTGGCTGGTCCGGCTGCCCGCGCGCCTGACCCCGCGCGACGCGATGGCGGTCGGCACCGCCGGCTATACCGCCATGCTCGCGATCATGGCACTGGAGCGTCACGGCCTGACGCCCAACCAGGGTCCCGTGCTGGTGACGGGCGCTGCCGGCGGGGTCGGCTCGGTCGCGGTCGCGCTCCTGGCCAAGCTCGGCCACCAGGTGATCGCCTCCACCGGCCGCCCCCAGGAGGCGGGCTACCTCAAACAGCTCGGCGCGGCCGAGGTCATCGACCGGCAGGAATTGTCCGGGCCGCCCAAGGCGCTGGCCAAGGAACGTTGGGCTGGCGCCGTCGACTCGATCGGCTCGACCACGCTCGCCAACGTGCTGTCGATGACCCAATACGGCGGCGCGGTCGCCGCCTGCGGGCTGGCGGGCGGTATGGACCTACCCTCCAGCGTCGCCCCGTTCATCTTGCGGGGGGTGTCACTTTTGGGCATCGATTCCGTGCAGTGTTCACCAAGAATGCGCTCCGAGGCCTGGCAGCGCTTGGAATCCGACCTGGATCGCGGCAAACTTGAAGCCATGACCAGCCAAATCGGCCTCTCGGACGTAATCGAGGTCGCGGGGAGCATTCTCGAAGGCCGGGTGCGCGGGAGGATCGTGGTCAAAATTCGGTAAAGGCATTCAGGATTTGTCGACGAATGTCGGACATGATCGGCGCAGGCTTCGTGGTTAGCGAATCGTTAGCAGCGCCGTTGCGTGGGCGAGTGGAGTGGGGAATGTTGGGGACGTCGACGCGTATTGTCATCCTTGTGGCCGGCCTTGCCGGTGTGGTCCCGGCCGCTGCCGGGGAAATGTCGCCGGACGAGGCGCGCCGCTTCGTGGTCGGCAAGACCTTCGCCTACAACTGCTTCGAAGGCACCGGCGGCTCCGGCCGCATCCACGCCGACGGCTCGGTTGCGGGATACATTCAGATCCGCGGCAACTCGCCGCGCTATGTCGTGCTGCCGGCCGGCACGCTTCAGGTGAAAGGCGAGGCGGTCTGCGCCCAGGTGCGCGGGATGCCGTTCCAGCCCTGCTTCAACCTCCAGAAGACCAGCCAGCACAGCTTCCGCGGTTCGGTCTCGGGATTTGGCTTCGCCTATTGCGATTTCAATCGTCGCTATTCGCGCGTGAACATCGCGCGCGGGCCGTTGCGGCTGCGCCCGACGCAATCGGCGTCTGCGCTCGCCGAGTAGCAATCTCAACGTCAGGTCTTGTTCGGCGGGTGCGGCTCAGCGGCCGTGCTCGCGCAGGAACTGCTGCCCCAGCGCGGTCGTGATGACGATCGTGCGGCCCTGCACGGGTTGGCGCGTCACATATCCACGATCGACGGCATCCTCCCAAACCGTCAGCCGCGGACACGACGTCCGCCAGACTTCGATCACCTCGGAATAGGACCGCGGCTGCTTCGCGACCCATTCGACGAGGTCCAGCACCAGAGGATCGAGTATCTCGGTCATCGGCGGCTCCTTCGTTGCCGTGCGTCCGCTCAGCTTTCCGCGATCAGCAGGTAGGTTCCGTGAATCACAAAATAGCACGCAATCGCCATGATCAGCCGTCCCGCCCAGGTGCGATACTGCTTGTCCGTCATGGCTTCGAGGAACCGCTTTGCCAATGTGGTTCCGGCCATCGACGCAACAACGGCGAGGACCGCAAGCATCGGGTCGAGTGACGCCGCTTGGTCGATGATGCCGCCGAAGTAAACAAGCTTCATGGCGTGACCCACGATCTGACACGTCGCCTTGGTCGCGACGATCTCGCGGCGATCCAGCTTGCCGCCGAGAAAGTAGGTGTCGATCAAGGGGCCGGCGATGCCGGTCAGCAGGATCAGGGCCATGCAGACCGAGCCGTAAAGGATGCCCTGCACGATGCTTTCGGGGTTGGGCTGGAGCCGGCTCGGGATGAGGCGGATGAGGAACGGCGTGACCCCAAGCAAAATGAGGGCTACCGGCTTGCTCGGCACGTAGCGTTCGATCGACCACAGCAGCAACGCCAGGCCGCAGCCCGAGACATACGCGCCCACGGCGGTCCATCGAATGTGCTTCCGCCACAGCAGCGCGCGCCAGCCGTTCGACGCCATCTGCGTCACCGCATGCAGCACCATCGCGGCGGGTAAAGGCATGACGGCAAGCAGCACGCCGATCAGAATCATCCCGCCGGCCATGCCGAACAGCCCCGACAGGAACGACGTTGCGACCATCAACGCGCACAGGAATGCGATCAGCAGTGGCGTCACGGTCGAATCCCCCGTTGCGCTGGAAGTGCGCCGCTTGAGCGCCCGGCACAAACTGAGTTATCTTGGCCTACCCTAAGTTTTCCTGATGGTCGCGATGCGCAGGCTGCCATTTCTCAACGGCATCAAGGCATTCGAGGCGGCAGCCCGGTGCGCGAGCTTTGCCGGCGCCGCCGTCGAATTGAACGTGTCGCCGGCCGCGGTCAGCCGATTGGTGCATTTGCTGGAGGACCGGCTTGGCGTGGCGCTGTTCGAGCGCAAGGCCAACCGGCTGGTCGTGACGCCGGCCGGGCGCGCCTATCAGGCGGGCCTGACGCCGATCTTCGATGCGCTCGCCAGTCTGACGGCGCAGGTCACCACCCAGGCCGGCGCGCGCATCCTGACCATCGGGGTCGGCCCGACATTCGCCATCCGATGGCTCATTCCGCGCCTGGCGGATTTCCAGAAGGAGCAGCCCGACATCGAGGTGCGCTTCACCACCGGCGGCGTGGCGGCGCCGTTCGGCGACGATTGGACCTGCGGCATCAAGCTCGGCGATGGCAGCTGGCCGGGGCTTGTGGCCGAACGGCTGTTCGCGGCCGACCTCTTGCCGGTCTGCGCGCCGCATCTGGCTGCGCGCCTGAACAGGCCGGGCGACCTCAAAGGTCCGAGTCTGCTCAGGGTCGCGCACGCGGTCGAGGACTGGCCGCTGTGGCTGAAGGCTGCCGGTGCGGGCCGGATTTCCGCCAAAGGACCGGAGTTCCAGTACTACGGCCAGGCGTTGCAGGCAGCGGCCGACGGCGTCGGCATTGCCATGGGCATCCGGCCCTACATCGACGACGACCTCGCGGCCGGACGGCTGGTGACGCCGTTCGCGCTGACCGTGCCCAAAGGCAAGCAGTGGTATCTGGTGTACCGAGATTTCCGGAGAGATCAGCGCGACTTCGCGGCCTTCCGGCAATGGATGATGCGGTCTGCGCGGGGCCGGCGATAGGGGCTCACCCCTTCGCCGGAAAGATCATGCAGGTCGTGGTGGCGTGGGCGTAGAGCTTGCCGGCGCCGTCGCGCAGGTCGCCCTCCGACGTGGCGACCGTGCGCCCGCGATGGATGACGCGGCCCTCGGCGCGGACCGCTCCGGTGTCCTGGTTGAGCGGCCGCACGAAATTGAGCTTGAGCTCGAGCGTCGTCCAGGTCTCGCCCTTGGCCATCGTGGAGAAGATCGCGCAGCCAAGCGCGGAATCGAGCAGCGTCGCGGCGAACCCGCCGTGCACGCTGCCGATCGGGTTGTAGTGGCGAAACTCCGGCAGACCCTCGAACACCGCGCGGCCCTCGGCTGCCTCGGCGAGACGAAAGCCGAGCGTCGCCGCCATCGGCGGCTGCGGCAGCGTGCCTGCGATCATCGCCTTGAGGAAATCGTGTCCGCTCATCGACAGGATCATGTCGAGCGGCACCACGCCGACGCCCGGCGCCCTTGCATCGGCGTCCTGGCGGTGCAGACGGCGCTCGAACGCGGCGACCTCCTGCTCCATCCGTTCGGCACGTTGCAGCATCGCCTCGCCCTCGGTGGTGAGCCCGTAGCCGGAACGCTCGCGGTTGAACAGGCGCGCGTTGAGCTGCTGCTCGATCTGACCGAGACGGCGGAACGCGGTCGAGTGGTTAATTCCAAGCGCCTCCGCCGCGCCGTCGAGTGAACGGTGATCGGCAATCGCCTTTACGTAACGAAAATCGTCCCACGACAGCATTCACCAAACTCCCGCGCCTCACGAATCCGATTGTACGCGAGCGCGATTAACCACCGCCACAGAAGATCGCGTGCGTGATCGCCGTTATCCATGCGGCGTGAGCGTGGTTGTGGAATAACGCTACCGACAAGGGACAGGGTCGCAAAATGAAATCGATCATCCGCACTTGTGTCGTGGCGATCGTGGCAATCAGCGCATCGCCAGCCTTCGCTGAACGTCCGCTCACCGGCGCCGAGGCGCATCGTCTCCTCGCCGGAAAGAGCTTTCAACTGCAATGCGTCGACGGAACGCGCGGCGTCGGCGCGTTCGCGCGGGATACAGTCTCGGTGTCGTATCGGCGTTGCGAACGCCGACCGGGGCGAGCCTGACATGAGCGATCGTGCCGCTGTTCGCGCGCGGGGCAACGAGATCTGCGTTGCCTGGAAGCAATTCGGCGGTGGCGGCGAGGGCTGTTATCCGGTCGCCGAAAAAGGAGCTGGAAGCTATCGCATTGGCTCTGGCATCCGCTGGTGCGACATCCGAGCGAAGTAGACCGAACGGGGCTGACTTACCACCGGCCGCCGAGCCGCAACCCCGCGGCCGGTCGCTCCTGCATCACCTCGCGGCGGAAGCGGAACAGTGCCGCCGGGCGCCCGCCGGTGGCGGTCGAGGTGTCGCCGGTCGGCTCGACCATCGCCGCGTTTTCGACCAGCCGGCGGAAGTTCTGCTTGTGCAGATGGCGTCCGGAGATCGCCTCGACCGTGCGCTGCAATTCGGTGAGGGTGAACTCGGGCGGCATCAACTCGAACACCACCGGGCGATACTTCAACTTGGCGCGCAGCCGCGCGATCGCGGTCGCGAGGATGCGGCGGTGGTCGAAGCGCATTGCCACGCCGAGCGCCGGGATCTTCGCGCGCGCGACCACGGTCTCGCGGCCATCGCGCCGCGCCTCCTCGACCAGGCCTGCCTCGTAGAGGACCTCGTAGCGATCCAGCACCTTCTCCTCGTCCCAGGGCGAGCCGCCGACGCCGAAGCACAGGCGCAGCCGCTCGCGGCGGCCGGGCGAGCGCGCCGGATCGTCGCGTCCGCTGCGGGCCCATTGCTCGAGCAGCGGCACGATGGTGTCGTCGAGGATGTCGGGCCGGCCGTCGCGCCAGTCCTCCCAGGGAAAGAAGCGGTACCACGGCTCGAAGCCGGCACCGGCCGCGCGCAGCGCCGCGAGGTTGTCGGGCATGCGGGTCAGCGCGAGATAGCCGACCGAGATCATGTGCGGGCCGGTGTCGCCGGGCCGCGCGTGACGGCCGCGATCGCCGAAGGTGTAGAGCTGCTCGACATAACCGACGGTGAGCGCGGTCTGCGCCGCCACCCAGGCCCGGAGCCCGATCTCGAACGTGCGATGCGCAAGCGGATCGAAGGTGCCGAACGGCAGGCTGGCGCGGGTCTCGCCCTTGGCGTCGCCGGCGATCAGGATCGACGGCTCGTCCGCCTCCACCGCCACGATCGCGGCGGTCAGCCCGATCTCGATCGGCGTGTGGGCCGGCTCCGCCATGATCACATCATTCCAGATCGAGCCGGAACGGATGACCCTCCGGAGCGATATGCCCGGGGCCGAGCGCCTCGACGGCTTTGATCATACGGCCGCCGCGGCCCAGAATCTGGTCGGCGATCGTGACGATGCGCTTGTTCGGCATCGCCGTCGCCGATGCGTCGCGGATGGCGCGGGCGATCGCGGCTTCGTCCCGGTTTGGGTTCAGCGCGCAGGCGGTGACGAAGTCTCCGGCGGTCGAACGGCTGATGCCGGCCCAGCAATGGATCACCATGGGCGCCTTGCGGTCCCAGCGGCCAGCGAATTCGACCAGCTGCGTCACGTGCTCCTCGCACGGGTGGGTCAAGCCATCGGCGGGGTCGACGATGTCGTCCATGCCGAGGATCAGATGGTTCTCGGCGACGATGCTCGACGGCCGCTGCACGCGGTCGACAATCCGCAGCAGGGTGACGATATGGCGTGCGCCGGTTTCCTCGACCGTGCCGTGCAGCCGCGCCAGCGAACAGACGTGAATCATTCGGGCTCCTTCAGAATCACGTCCATCATATAAGCCTGAACGGCGGGTCCGAAACCTCACTCGCGCAGTGGGTCATTTTGAAAAAAGTATGATGCCTAAGATGACCCAAGCCGGCGCGCCGCCCAGCACAGCGTAAATGGCAGCACCTGAATAGTCACGCTTGCCCCACGCTTCACTCGCGCGCAAGAATGGTAGGATGAATATGCCGTAGGCCATCCCGGCGGGAATTGCGACCATCGCGACGGCAGCCGCTACAATTCCCTCTAGTAGGGCCTTGATGGCCTTAAGTACGGTCATCAAACTGGCCCGCTGCCCTCACTCTTTCTCTGTGGCTTTGCCGAAGGCGTAAGCCATAGCCACGCCGATCAAGGTAGCGGCTTCCCCCGTGAGCACATTGTTCAGTGCAAGCAGGCAAATTGTTGGTATCGACATTGCCAATAGCGTGAAGCGGATGAATTGCCATCCGATGCCCTTGTCGCCTCGCGCGCACAGTCCCCCGATCACGATGATAGGGATGGCAGCAGCCAGAATCGCCGAAATCCAAATCATGACGGCTCCATTTTACCGTGCCAAGCATACAGAAACGAACTGCCTACTGCGATAGGTGGATCAACATCGCAAAGTTTCAAACTGGGATACTACCGTCGCGTACGAGCGCCGAAACCCGCTCCAGGAAACGCCGCTCGGCCACCTCGGCCGGCCAAGGCGTCAGATAGTCGCGCTCGATCGGCGGCGACAGCGCC
>CAMDEB010000234.1 GCA_945893085.1 Rhodoplanes serenus
CGCGAAACAGTTGGCGGCTGTGATGACCTTGGCGGCGCCGTGCTTGGCCTTCACATCCCGGGCGACATCCTTGCCGAAATAGCGCTGGATCGTGGGGATGCCGCGCGCGTTGGCGATCTTGGACACATCGGTCGGCTCGATGCCGAGGATGCGGTGGCCGCCCTTCTGATAATTTGAGATCAGTGTGCCGTCGTTGGAGCCGATGTCGATGCAGAGGTCGTCCTTGGTCAGACCGAGCATCTTCGACGACTCGGCGTAGAGATCGGCGAAATTATCGCGCAGCACCTTGGTCATGCCGCTGGTGTAGGGATATTCGGGCGGGAAGATGATGACCGGATCGACGGCGAGGCCGAGTTGCACCAGTTCGCAGTTGCCACAATACAAGAGCGTGGTCGGAAACCACGGCAGTTGGCGCGGCACTTCGCCGACCGCCACCATCTGGTTCACCGGCGGCATGTAGCCGAGCGACAGCATGGTCTCGAGCTTCTCATTGCCGCAAATCTGGCAGCACTCGACCGGAACGCTGGCCCCGCTACCGGCGGCACGGGCGACTTTTGCTGGGAACACGGGATGTTTCTCCTTGGCCGTACCGGTGATGCAATGGATCAGGCTTTTGGCGCAAGGCTTTCGTTCGCCCAGTACCAGTCCACGGTCGGCGGCAGGCCCTTGGCGAGCGTCACCTGCGGCGCATAGCCGAGCTTGGAGAGCTTGCCAATGTCGGGGCAGCGCCGCTCGGTGCCACCGGCGGGCGCCGGGCGGCTGGCTAACTCGATCTCGCGCCCGGCATGGGCGGCGATGCGCCGCGCGAGGTCGCCGACGGTCACTTCCTCGGTCGTGCCGACGTGATAGATGCCGAGATGCTCTCCCTTGGCGCGCATCGCCATCACGCCGCGCACCAGATCGTCGACGTGGCAGAAGCTCCGAGTCTGCCGCCCGTCGCCCTGGATCTCGAACGGCACCCCGCCGCTCTTGTGCAGCGCCGCAGCGCGCTTGAGGCGCAGCGCGAACTGCGGAATGACATGCTCGAAGCCCATGTCCGGGCCGTAGACGTTGTGCGGGCGGAAGATCAGCACGCGATCGAAAGACTTCCGGCCGTAGTTGATCGCCATCAGCTCGCTGATGATCTTGCCGCCGCCGTACGAATAGCGCGGGTTGGTCGGATCGGGCACGACGAGCGGCGCGGTCTCGTCGGTCGGCACCTTGGGCGGCGTCTGATAGACCTCCGAGCTCGACGCAAGGATGAGCTCGCGCACATTCGCCGAGCGGCAGGCGTCGATCACGTTGACCATGCCCTTGACGCCGACGTCGAGCACCAGTTCCGGCGCGCTGTAGAAGAACTCCGTACCGTTGACGAAGGCAAGATGATGAACCTCATCGACGCCGCGCACCGCGCCGTTGACCGCGGCGGCGTCGCGGATGTCGCCAGCGATGAATTCGATGTCCTTCCGCACGTCCGCCAGCCGCCGCGGCGAGCCGCGCGAATTGTCATCGAGCACGCGCACGGCATTTCCTTCCCTGACGAGCGCCTTCACCAGCGCCGAGCCGATGAACCCGCTGCCGCCGGTGACGAGGACGCGCCGCGCGCTCATGCAGCAGCCCCCGACAGCTCGACCCAGCGCCCCTGCTCGTGCGAGCGCCGCATGGCGTCGAGCAGAGTCTGGGCGCGATAGCCTTCGGCGAAACCGGGAGGAATTTGCTGGCGCTGCTCGACACCGTCGAGGAATCGCGCCGCCAGCCGAGCCACCGGCGCGATACGACCGTCGGGAAACCGGTCGAGCGGGTCGGCTTCGACCGCGACCGGCGTGAGCGCCGCGGCCGCGCGGCTCGCGTGGGCGAGTGTGAAGCCGCGCATGTAATCGGTGGTCGGATTGGCGAGCACCAGAGTGCCGTCGTCGCCGTAGAACTCCAGCCGGTGCCCGGAGCCGAGATAGGACGCGCAGCTCATGGCGAAGCTGCCGGCGGCGCCGGAGGCGAATGCAAGCGTTGCAGCGACGGTGGTTTCCATGGCGGGGTCGTCCGGCAATCCGGACAGCCGTGACGAAAATCCCGCGATCGGCCCGCAGAACCATTCGAGATAATGCACCGAGTGGCTCACGAAATTACCGAGCGCCCCGCCGCCGCCCTCGCCGCTCGTCTTCCAATTCTTGAGCCGCCGGCGCGCGGTCTCGTTCTCGACGTTCCAGGTGACGAAGACGTGTCGCAGCCGGCCGATCGCGCCTTCATCGATCATCGCCTTGGCTTTGCGCCATGCCATGACCTCGGTAAAATTGTAGTCGATCGCGGTGGACGTGTGACCAGCCGCGCGCAGCATCGCGGCTGCTCCCGCAAGGTCGGTGGCCATCGGCTTTTCGACGAACACGGGCTTGCCGCGCTGCAAGGCAGCGATGGCGATCTCGGGCTGCAGGCGCGGCGGCGTGGCGATGGCGACCGCGTCGATGTCGGCGCGCTCGATCATCTCCGTCCAGTCGCCGAATGCCCCGGCGATGCCCGACTGGCGGGCCAGCTCGGCGGTGCGCGCCCGGTCGCTGCCGGCCAGCGCCGTGACCTCACAGCGCGGGTCGAGGCGGAAGGCCGGCAGATGAACCGTACGTCCATAATTGCAGCCCACGATGCCCAGGCGAATCACGGTGGCTCCTTCGATGGCTGACGGCGCGGCGGCAATCTGGTCGGCATGGCCGTCGCGGTCAAGGGATGACATCGACAAGCCCGAACCCGGGCGATACGGTTTGCGCGTCAGCAGGAGCGCCCCTTTGGTCATATCTTCCGAAAGCGGCACAGCCTCCGTGCTCTGGCTCCGAATCGCAGCGCTCGCGCTCGTGGTGGCGGGGCTCGGGCTGCCGATCAACGATGTGTTTCGCTACGCGCTGCTGCTGCTCGCGACGGTGCCGATTTTCGTGGGCCGCGTCTCGAACCGGCCGAGCGCGTGGCTCACGGCGTTCGGCCTCGTCACGCTGGCGGTCACCGCGCAAATGTCATGGCCGGCGCCGCGGATCGACGAGGGGCACAATGTGTTCATCGTCGACGGTCGCAGCCTCGCGCTGGCGCAGGATTTGCCGGCGGACGCGTTCCGCCAGATGTCCGCCGAATTCGACGAACGCTATCCGCCGGACAGCCGCTGCGGGCTGCAGTCGGACTACTGCTGGCGCAAGGGTGGCTTTCCGGATCGACCCTACGCATTCTCCGCCGACGGCATCTACGATCGTGCGGCCTATTCCAGGCGCGTGACAGGCATCGACTTCAGCGATCCGGTCTGGCTGCGGCTCGGGTTCATCAACGAAGCGCAATACAACTGGAGCGGCACCAGCGACCTCCAGCGCGGCAAACGCAATCCGCAGTGGAACGTGTTGCATCCCTGGCAGCTCACCATGCCGTACTTCGTGATGGTTCGCTTTCCGGCGGACTTCGTCGGCAGCCAGTTGTGCTGGCAGGGGCTCGTGCTGTGGGAAGGCGCCGGCGAGCGCTTTGCCGCATGGCAGCAACCCGAGTTCGCCTGCCGGCCAATCGAAGGAGGCGACATCGGGCGACGCATCTTCGGCGTCTCGATCGCCGCTCCGCTTGCGATCAGGCTCGTGCCGACCATGTCGATGCGGTTGCGGCAACTGGTCGAGCCGGGGCTGGCACTGCTCGCAGCCGGCGCGGTGCTGATGCTGCTGGTGCGCTGGCGGCCAAGGCAACTGGCGCTGCCTTTCACGTTCATTGGGCTCTCGCTGCTGGTGGTGCTGTTGAACGACGCAAGCTTCATCGGCGGCGTGCGGCCGTTCGACGGCGGCGACGACGGACTAGTTTACGAGGGCATGGCGCGCAGCATTGTGCAGCACGCGCTCAACGGCGACTTTGCCAAGGCGCTAGAGGGCGGCGAGAAGGTCTTCTACTACGGCGGGCCCGGCCTGCGCTATTTCCGAGCAGCGGAGCACTTCATCTTTGGCGATACGTTCCTCGGCTATCTGTCGCTCATGCTGCTGCTGCCGTTTGTCGTGTTCGCCGCGCTGCGGCGTTTCCTCAACGCGCACAGCTCACTTGCACTAACCCTGATCTTCATCGCCATACCGATTGGCGCGGTGTTCGGCACGACCTATTTCCAATACTTGAAATGGGCGGCGCGCGGTTTCGCCGACCCGGCGGCAGCGACCATGTTTATCGCGGGACTGGTTGCGCTCGCTGGTGCGACGACATCGGGACCTAATCGACGATTCGCGCCCGCCTTCGGCGCTGGATTGTTGTTCGCAGCCACGATCTGGCTCCGGCCCAATCTCGCGCCGGGCGCCGGTATTTTATTGGGCGGCGCCGGCATCGCGGCCCTGTGGCAGGGCCAGATTGGTCGGGTTGCGGGCCTGTGCCTGGGCTTCCTTCCGGTACTCGGCATGGCGTTGCACAACTGGATCTACGGCGGCGTGTTCGTGCTGTTCAGCGCCAACGCCACGATCCCGGAGGCGCTGCCGATGGCGCCGTCGGCCTGGGTCGCGGCGCTCAGCGAGTTACTGCGGCTTGATCTGACTGGCGAACATGTACAGCGCGGGATTTGGCAGATCGCGCAATGGCTAGCCGGCCCTTGGAGCTTTCTAGCGCTCATACCGTTGCACGCCGCGGCGATTATTGTGCTGGTGCGGGTGGCGCTGTGGGGCCGGCGTTTCGATCCGTGGCTGCGGCTGACCGCAGGCGCGATGCTGGCACAACACCCGGTCGCGCTGTTTTACCTGCCATACAACCGCTACTACTACTTGGCGTGGTTGCTCACCGCGCTGGTCTGCGCGGTCTGGCTCCGCGACGAAGGCGGCCCGCTGCTCCAGCAACGGTTTCTGCGCGGCGCGGAATGGCTCGGCCGCCATCCGCTGCGGATGTGGCTGGGACGCGTCCTCGACTGGTGGACCCGCGTCACCGGCTTGGCGCGCTAGTCATCTCGGCAGCGTCAGGAAGCCCCGGATTTCCGCCAGCATCAGCGCGCCGAGGTGCAACTGCTGGACGAATTCGCCGGCCTTGATCATGGCCACGATCTCCGCCGGCGACTTCAGCGCCACACTCATGCCCGGCTCAGGCGCGAAATTGGCAACGCGCTCACCGGTCTCCACGAAAAACGAGTGGATGCTGTTGCTCAAGCGGCCGGTGCAGGCCGCAGCGGGCATTCCGAGCGAATGGATGGCGCGCACGGGATAGCCGGTTTCCTCCAGCAGTTCGCGGGCGCAGGCGGCGGCCGGCTCCTCGCCGCGCTCAAGCAGGCCCGCCGGCAGCTCCCAGGTGAAGCACTCGACCGCCGGCCGGTACTGCCGCACGATCGGAAACCGGCCGTCCGGCGTACGCGCGAGGATGGCGAGGTAATCCCCCTGCCCGACCGCGTGATAGAGCTGAGATGGTTCGCCGGGGGCAAATTCGACCTCGCGCGCAATGACATCCATCCACGGCGAGATCGTGGTGGTTTGGCGCGCTCGAATCTTGGGCCATTCATCCGCCATGCGATGCGCTCCGTTCAGGCCTCTGACTTCAGCGCGACGGTCCTGGCCGGCCGCCGCAGAATGGTCGTCGCGAAGGCATAGCCGTACCAGCGCAGATATGCCGGCAGCCACCGCAGCACCCGAAACCGGCTGGTGCCGTGCTTGCGCTCGAACCACAGCGCCGGCACCTCGCCGATGCGCCAGCCGAGCCGGTGCGCCTTCACCAGAAGCTCGATGCTGTAGCAGAAACCCTGATCGGACTCGACCGCGATCTGTTCGATCACCCGGCGCGAGAACAGTCGAAAGCCGCTGGTGGCGTCGTGCGTCGGCAGCCGCGCGAAACGGTGCAGGGTAAACGCAGCCGTCCGCACCAGAACGGCCTTGAGCCAGGGACAGCCCTGCATCGTTCCGCCCGGCATGAAGCGGCTGGCGCAGACGATGTCGAATCCCTGCCCCGCCAGCACCACCATGCGGTCGAGGATGCCGGGATTGAAGTCGTCGTCGGCAGGATAGACCAGGATCAGCGGCGCGGCGCTGGCGGCGAACCCCGCCATCACCGCCGCGTGCGCGCCGCGGCCGTGGTTGCGCACGAACTCGACGGGGAGACCTGCGTATGCGTCCGGATTGCCGCGCACCGCAGGCAGCGTGTCGTCCGCTTCGCTGTCGTAACAGATGAGCACGCGCGCCGGCGTTTTCACCTCGCGCGCGAGCGCATGCAGCACAGTGACGATGTTTCCGCCTTCGTTGTAGACGGGAATGACGATGTCGAGCTGAACGGCCATCGTCTCAATAGACGACGTTGGCGTTTTCCAGCGAGCCCCAGACGTCGACCATGGGCTTGCCCTTGAAATCCGCATTCTTGTAGATGCGATGCGGCGTGCACAGGATCAGGAGATCGCTGCGCGCGATGACCTCGTCGAGCGGCAGCAGTTCGGGATCGTCGGTCACCAGCGGATCGGTGGTGAGAACGGAGCGCGCTGAAGTGGCGAGCGCCTTCTTGAGCTTGTAGCTCAGCGACGCGCGGGAATCGTCGCTCTCCGCCTTGAACGCCATGCCGAGGAGGCCAACGGTCATCTGGCCGAGATCGTAGCTGCGGCGCAGGTGACCGACGATGTGCAGCGGCAGGCCTTCGTTGACCATGATCGCGGCATTGCCGAGCGCGAACTCGTTGCGGGCGAAGGCCAGGAGCTGCATCGTATCCTTGACCAGGCAGGGTCCGGCGGCGAATCCCGGAGCCGGGATGCTCTGCGCGCGCGGATAATTGTGCTTCATCGCCTGCAGGATCACCTTGTAATCCAGACCAGCCGATTTCGCGATCAGGTAGAACTGGTTGGTCACCGCGAATTCGATATAGCGGTAGGCGTTGTTGAACAGCTTGGCGAATTCGGCCTCGATCGGCTTGAGCAATGTGATTTCCGGCGCGATCCGGCCGAACAACGCGGCGGCCTCCCGTTCCGCCTCGGGCGACGTGCCGCTGATGAGCTGCGGCATGCGGGCGAGCTCTTCGATGCCGTGGCCCTGGGCGATGCGTTCGGGACAGAACGCGACCTTGAGCTTGCGCCCTTGCCG
>CAMDEB010000235.1 GCA_945893085.1 Rhodoplanes serenus
CTGGCGATCTATCCGTCGTTCCTGATCACGACGACTTCGGGCATGGATGTGAAAACCGTCAAGGATCTGGTCGATCACGCCAAGAAGAATCCTGGCAAGGTGCGCTACTCAAGCGCCGGCGTCGGCAGCTTCCCGCACTACGACATGGAGGTGTTCACGCGGCGCGCCGGTGTCGACATGAACCACATCCCGAACAAGACCGGCGCGGCTGGCATGATCAACGACCTGGTGGTCGGCGATGCGCAGGTTGCGGTGCTCAATTCCGCAAGCTCGGCGGCCATGATTCGGGCCGGCAAGCTGCGGCCGATCGCGGTGATCGCCGAGCAGCGCCTGAAGGACTATCCCGACGTTCCGACGCTGGCCGAGGCCGGCTATCCCAACGTCGGCACCCTACATTGGCAGAGCATGTTCGCGCCGGCCAACACGCCGCAGCCGGTTCTGGACACGCTGTTCAAGGCCATCCAGGACGCCGCCAAGGTTCCGCAATTGCAGGAGGCCTTCGCCAAGCAATTCGTCAGCGTCAAGCCGAGCGACTCGCTGGCGGAAGCGCAGTCCTGGCTGAAGAACGAACTCAACACCTGGCGCAAGATCACCGCCGAGGTGAAGATCGAATTGACCGAGTAACCGCTATGCGGACGCGCGCGGCGCTGCGATCACGGCGCCGCGCGCAATCCGGCCGCAGAAGCCGGAACCAATTTTCATGACGCCAAAGTCCTGGGGAGGGTTTGCCATGATTCGTTTGATGCTGACGGCGCTCGTCTGTCTTGTTCTCGGCAGCAGCGCACAGGCGCAGGACAGGTTCCCGTCGAAACCGATCAAGATCATCCTGCCTTACGGGGCAGGCAGCGCGACCGACATCATCACGCGCATCATGTGCGAGCAGTTGCGCCAGATCCTCGCTCAGTCCTGCGTCGTGGAGAACAAGCCGGGCGCGTTTGGCATCATCGCCATCGAGGAAATGGCGCGGGCGCGGCCGGACGGCTACACGCTCCAGGTCGGCAACGTTTCGACCAACGCGATCACGCCGGTGCTGTTCAAGGACAAGCTCACGATCAACTACGAAAGAGACGTGGTAGCGATCTCGCGGCTCGCCGACCTGCCGACCTTCCTGATGGCGACGACCAGGAACTTCCCGCCGAAGACGCTGGCGGAGTTCATCGCCTATGCCAAGCAGCGCCCGGCCAAGCTGAAGTACGCCACCCCCGGCGCCGGCAGCTTCCCGCACTACGACATGGAGATCCTGTCGCAGCGCGCCGGGATCGCGATGGAGGCCATCCACATCAAGGCGGGCCCGCCCGGCTTCATCAACGACATGAGCCTCGGCGACATCCACGTCGCCTATATGAACGTCGCGACCTCCGCGCCGCAGATCAAGGCCGGCACGCTTCGCGCCATTGTCACGACCACCGATAAGCGCCTTGCCGATTATCCCGACGTTCCGACCATGGCAGAGGCGGGCTATCCCGGCGTCGGTACGACATTGTGGGCGGGCCTGTTCGCGCCGGCAGCGACCCCGCCCGCCGTTCTTGAGATGCTGCACAAGGCGGTGGTGCAGGCGTTGAGGTCGCCTCAGGTGCTCGACGCCTACACCAAGCAGAACATCCGCAGCGGTCCGAGCGGCTCGCTCGCCGAGGCCAAGACCTGGCTGCAGGGTGAGATCGCGTCCTGGCAAAAGATCACCAAGGACATCAAGATCGACCTGGCGGATTGAAGCCGTGATGGAGTGAGGCTCTCTCTCCGCCCTCATCCTGAGGAGCCGCCGAAGGCGGCGTCTCGAAGGATCGCAAGTCGGGTTTACCCGACTTGCGCGCTTGAGGCGCCGATCTCGGGTAAACCCGACATCGGTTGGGCGGCCCCATCCTTCGAGACGCGCCCAATGGGCGCTCCTCAGGATGAGGCTGGGAGAGAGTAAAGTGCGAGTGTAACAAGGACTGCGCATGAACATTGAAGTGAAGCCCGCCGCCATCTTCTACCAAGTCCTGCTCGAAAAAGACGTCGACGTGCCGATGCGCGACGGCGCGCGGCTCAAAGCCGATGTATTCCGGCCGGACGACGGCGGAAAATTTCCCGCGATCCTCAATCTCGGACCCTATCAGAAGGACAAGCTCTGGGTGCCGCCGCCCAATCTGGAGGAGAAGGCCAACGAGTGGATGAACTGGGAAACCGTCAATCCGGAATGGTGGGTGCCGAAAGGCTACGCCGCCGTGCGGGTCGACGGCCGCGGCAGCGGAAAATCGCCGGGCCAGTGCGAGCCGTGGTCGCTGGCGGAGGCGGTCGATTTCTACGATGCGATCGAATGGGCAGCGGCGCAGCCGTGGTGCAACGGCAAGGTCGGGCTCTCCGGCATTTCCTATTTCGCGATCAACCAATGGTTCGTCGCCAATCTTCAGCCGCCATCGTTGAAGGCGATCATTCCCTGGGAAGGCTTCGCCGATCTCTACCGCGATGCGCTGTTCCACGGCGGCATCCTCAGCGTGTTCATGACCAACTGGTTCACCGCGCATTTGATGCATCACGTCCTCGGCCGTGCGTCGCAAAATCTTCCGAACGCTTGGAACGTCAACACGCTGCACTTCTGGCTCAGCAACAATCTAGACAGCGGCGCGTTCCGCGGCGCGCAGGCGCAATGGGACAAGATCACCCAGCCGTTGTTCACCGTCGGAAACTGGTCGGGCATGGCATTGCACCTGCGCGGCAACACCGAAGCCTTCATGCGCGCCGCCTCGAAGCACAAGAAGCTCCGCATCCAGGCCGGCACGCACGTGCATCCGTTCTACGCCGAGGAAGCGCGCCAGGATCAGCTCCGCTTTCTGGACTACTGGCTCAAGGGCATCGAAAACGGCGTGATGGATGAGCCGCCGGTCAAGCTCGCGATCCGCAAGGGCCGCGACGAGATCGAGTGGCGGCATGAACACGAGTGGCCGCTCAAGCGCACGCAGTGGACGAAATTCTATTTCGATCTCTCCAAGGCCACCGACGGCAAGGAGCCGCGCATCGGCGCGCTTACCATCGAGAAGCCTAGCGTCTCGGCGTCGTGCACCTATCCCGCGTTCAACCTCGGCTCGATGGGCTCGACCTCGGCAGCGTCGTCGCAGGTGATGGGCGGCGGGATCAAGCCCGGCATGGGGA
This sequence comes from Rhodoplanes serenus, assembly GCA_945893085.1. GTDB lineage: Bacteria > Pseudomonadota > Alphaproteobacteria > Rhizobiales > Xanthobacteraceae > Z2-YC6860. The sequence continues at coordinate 3,130 of CAMDEB010000235.1, forward strand.
TCGCGCTGGAGACGCCGCCGCTTCCGGAAGACATCGAGGTCACCGGTCCGGTCGCGGCGACCTTCTGGGTGTCGAGCTCGACCGAGGACATGGACCTGTTCCTCACGCTCCGCAATTTCGATGCCGACGGCAATGAGGTGCTGGAGACCGGCCAGCAGGGCACACCGGTGCCGGTTACGAAGGGCTGGCTGCGGGTGTCGCATCGCGAGCTCGATCCGGAACTGACGCTGCCGTATCGGCCGTACCACAAGCACCAGCGGCGGCTTTATCTGAAGCCCGGCGAGGTCGTGAAGGTCGACGTTGAGATCTGGCCGACCTGCATGGTGTTCAAGAAGGGCCACCGCATCCGGCTCGACGTGCAGCCGCGCGACGGCGCCGGCAGCCAGTCGTACATGCACTATCACGCCGATTATAACACCGGGACCAACACGATCCATGCTGGTGGCGAGCGGGAGTCGTATCTGCTGCTGCCGGTGATTCCGAAAAGGACGAGCGCGTGAGCGGCGGCACGGCAGCGAAGACCACGCCGCAGCAATTTTTGCGGCGCAAGGACGTGCTCGCCGGGCTGATGTTCATCGGGGTTGCGGCGTTCGGCCTGTGGGCGTCGCGCAATTATCCGATCGGCACTGCGGTGCGCATGGGCACAGGCTATGTGCCGCGGCTGTTGTGCTGGATCCTGCTCGGCCTCGGCTGCATCGTCTTCATTCAGGGCTTTCGCGCGTCCGCGGTCACGCTGGAGCCGAGCCCGCCGATCTGGCGCTCCGTGATCCTGATCCCGGCTTCGCTGGTCGTGTTCGCCTACGCGATCGGTCCGCTCGGCGTGATCGCAGCCATCGTGCTGCTGGTCGTGGTCGGCAGCCTTGCTGGAAAGGACAGCCGGCTGGTCGAGGTCATCGCGGCCGCGCTGGTGCTGATCGGGCTGACGCTGCTGGTCTTCGTCTGGGGCATCGGCTTGCCGATCCCGGTCTGGCCGGAGTGGTGGTGAGATGGGCGACTTTTTTGGAAATCTCGCTCTCGGTTTCGGCGTTGCGCTGACGCCGACCAATCTCGGCTTCGCGTTTGTCGGCTGTCTGGTCGGCACGCTGGTCGGCGTGCTGCCGGGCATCGGCCCGGTCGCGACGGTGGCGATGCTGTTACCGTTGACCTTCTATCTCGAGCCGGTGTCCGGCCTGATCATGCTCGCCGGCATTTTCTACGGCGCGCAGTACGGCGGCTCGACCACGGCCATCCTGGTCAACATGCCGGGCGAGACCTCGTCGGTCGTGACCTGCATCGACGGCCATCAGATGGCGCGCAACGGGCGCGCCGGTGCCGCGCTCGCTGTCGCGGCGCTCGGCTCGTTCTTCGCCGGCTGCTTTGCGACCCTGCTGATCGCGCTGTTCTCGCCGCCGCTGGCCAAGGTCGGGCAATCGTTCGGCGCGCCGGAGTATTTCTCGCTCATGGTGTTGGGGCTGATCGCGGCGGTGGTGCTGGCGCATGGCTCGATCATCAAGGCGGTGGCGATGGTGCTGCTCGGGCTCCTGCTCGGGCTGGTGGGCACCGATGGCAACACCGGCGGTGCGCGCTTCACCTTCGGCGCCACCATCCTGTCGGCCGGCATCGGCTTCGTGCCGCTGGCGATCGGAGTGTTCGGTTTGGGCGAAGTGATCGCCAACCTGATCTCGCCGCAGCACCGCCGCGACCTCCTGACCAACAAGATTTCCGGGCTGTGGCTGACCTGGGAGGAATTCCGGCAGGCATGGCCGGCGTCGGTGCGTGGCACCATCATCGGCTCGTTGCTGGGCGTGCTGCCGGGTGGCGGGGCGACGCTGAGCGCGTTTGCCGGCTACGTGCTGGAGAAGAAACTCGCCAGGGATCCCTCGCGCTTCGGCAAGGGCGCGATCGAAGGCGTGGCCGGACCGGAATCGGCCAACAACGCCGGCGCGCAAACCTCGTTCATTCCGATGCTGACGCTGGGCATTCCCGGCAATGCTGTGATGGCGCTGATGATCGGCGCGCTGACCATCCACGGCATCCAGCCCGGCCCGCAGGTCATGACCGAACGTCCGGCGTTGTTCTGGGGCATGGTCGCCAGCATGTGGCTCGGCAACCTGATGCTGGTCGTCATCAACCTGCCGCTGATCGGCATGTGGGTGCAGTTGCTCAAGGTGCCGTATCGGATGCTCTATCTTGCGATCCTGCTGTTTTGCGCGATCGGCGTCTACACGCTCAACAACAACGCCTTTGAGGTCATTCTCACCGCGCTGTTCGGGGTGCTGGGCTATGTCCTGCTGCGGCTCGAATGCGAGCCGGCGCCGATGCTGCTCGGCTTCATTCTCGGACCGCTGATGGAGGAAAATCTGCGGCGCGCGATGCGGATCTCGAGCGGCGATCCGATGATCTTCATCAACCGGCCGATCAGCCTCGGCCTGCTGATCGCGGCGGCGCTGCTGCTCCTGATCGTTGCCCTGCCGGCGATCCGGGGCAAGCGCGAAGAGGTCTTTCAGGAAGGTTGAGGATTCGCCTGCCGGACCCATCCGTTGAAATGACGCAATATCGCCCCGGCTGGGTGGGGCTGATGTCCGCCGCAATTTCATGGCATAAATTCGAACCATGGCCCCGTCGAAACCCCTCCTGCTGTCCCGCCGCTTCGCACCGCTGTTCTGGTGTCAATTCTTTTCCGCCTTCAGCGATAATTTTCTGAAAAATGCGTTGGTCTTCCTGATCCTGTTCAAGATCGGCGGCGAGACCGCGGAGACGCTGATCACGCTGGCGGCAGCGGTGTTCATCGCGCCATATTTCTTCCTGTCCGCGCTCGGCGGCGAGATCGCCGACCGCTACGACAAGGCGGTGGTGGCGCAGCGCCTGAAATTCGTGGAAATCGGCATTGCGCTGATCGCGATCGGCGGTTTCGTGTTTCATTCGGTGCCGGTGCTGTTCGTCGCGCTGTTCCTGTTCGGCGTCATCGGTTCGCTGTTCGGTCCGATCAAGTACGGCATCCTGCCCGATCATCTCGCCCGCTCCGAGCTGCCCGCCGCCAACGCGCTGGTCGAAGGCGCGACCTTCATGGCGATCCTGCTCGGCACCATCGTCGGCGGGCTGGCGGTCAAAGGCGGCGGCGACCCGGCATCGTTCGCCGGCATGATGTTGGTGTTCGCGCTGCTGTGCTGGACCTCGAGCTTGTTCATCCCGCGCACCGGCGAGGCCGCGCCTGACCTGAAGATTTCGCGGAACATCGCCGCGTCCACCGTCAGCCTGCTGAAGCATCTGCGCAGCGACAGGCGGCTGTGGTGGGGTGCGCTGGTGACGAGCTGGTTCTGGCTGGTCGGAGCCGTAGTGCTTTCGCTGCTCCCGCCGCTGGTGAAGACCGTGCTCGGCGGCACCGAGGAGGTCGTCACCACATTTCTCGCCGTATTCTCTGTCGCCGTCGCGGTCGGTTCGGGACTGGCGGCTTGGCTCGCGAGCGGCCGCATCGTGCTGCTGCCGACGCTGGTGGGCGCGGTGCTGCTCGGCGTGTTCGCGCTCGATCTTGGCTGGGCCACCTACGGCTCGCCGCTCGCGCTCGCTCCGGCCAGCGTCGACGAGGTGTTCTCCAGCGCGCGCGGATTGCGGGTGATGGTCGATCTCACCGGTCTTGCGATCGCCGGCGGGCTCTACATCGTTCCGACCTTCGCCGCGGTGCAGGCCTGGGCCGGTGCCGACCGCCGCGCCCGCGTGATCGCTGCGGTCAACGTGCTCAACGCCGCCTTCATGGTCGGCGGCACCGTGGTCGTTGCGCTGCTGCAGACCTTCGGCGTCACCACGCCAACGCTGTTCGCGATCATCGGGCTCGCGACGCTCGCCATCGCCATCGCCATCGCGCGGACCATGCCGGCGAACGCCGGC
>CAMDEB010000236.1 GCA_945893085.1 Rhodoplanes serenus
TGCCGGCTCCAATGGCGCATCGCGACCGTTGAGCAGCAGTCGGCCGGCGCGGCCGGCCCTGCCGCCGGCGAGACCCAACGCCGGATAGCGCAACTTGTCCGTTCGCACGAACATGCCGACGACGGAGTCGGTCGCGGGCGTGAACGTGATGCGCTGGCCGAGCCCGCCGCGAAACTGGCCGGGACCGCCCGAATCGGTCAGCAACTCACGGCGGATGATGGTCAACGGTGCGTTATTCTCGAAAATCTCGACCGGCGTAATCGTGCCGTTATAGGGAAAGGCGATCGTCGGCAGCCCATCGCGGCCCGGATTGGCGCCCTTCCCGCCATTGGGCAGCATATGCGCGCGATAGGTCTCGCCATCCGGGCCTGTTCCGGTGGCGACCAGCGTCCAGAACGAGCCGCTGGCAGCCTGCACCTGGTTGCCGAGCACGCCGCTCAGCGCGGCGTAGATCGCGGCGTGAATGTGGAAACTGGTCTTCGAGCGCGCCCGCACCGCGCGCGGGAAGCGGGTGTTGAAGATGCTGCCCTCTGGCGCCTCGACATCGAGAAAGCGGAAGCTGCCTTCGTTGTTGGGCAGGCCCGGCAGCAGGCTGCATTTGAACGGATAATACGTGTCGGAGAAAGTCGTGTTCATTACGCAGTTGATCGACGAGTCGAACTGTTCGGGCGACGAGCCGGTGAAATCGACGCGGACCTTGCCGTCGCCGATCGTGACCGCGACCTCGATATGGACCGGCGTGCGGTGACCGTCGCCATCGAGCGTGGCGCGATAGGTTCCCCGCGGCAAAGCCGCGACGGCGGCGCGCATCGCCGCGTCCGACCGCGAGACGATTTCGTCGGCGATGGTGTCGAGCGTGTCGAGTCCGTAATCGGCCAGGAACTCGATCAGGCGCTCCGCGCCCAGTTTTTCCGCGCCGATCAACGCGTGAATATCGCCGACGACCATGCGCGGCACGCGGACATTGGCCTCGATGATCTTGAACAAGACATCCACTGGTTTGCCTTCGCGCATCAGCAGCGTGGGCGGGATGCGCAGGCCCTCCTCGAACAGTTCCTTGTCGTCGAGATAGTCGCTGCGGCCGCCAATGTCGGAGATGTGGGCGACGCAACCGATGAAGCCGGCCACCTGGCCGCGCTGGAACACCGGCGTGCATATGGTGAGATCGGGCAAATGGCCGGAGCCCAGCCACGGATCGTTGGTTATGAGCACATCGCCGGGCCGCAACGTTTCCTCGGGATGCGCAATAAGCAAATGCTTGCAGGTCATTGGTAGCGTGATCGTAAAGGCCGGCGTCGAAAGCTGCGATTGTGCAAGCGAGCGACCGTGCCGGTCGAGCATCACCACGCCGAAATCGCGGCTTTCGCCGACGATGGTCGAGAACGCCGTGCGGGCGACCGCGGCGTCGACCTCATCCATGATCGCGATGAGTCGGCTCCACTGGATTTCCAGCTCGATCGGATCGACGGTTCGCGCTCCTGCCGACATGACCCGGTCTTTCATCCGCCCCAGACGCGTTCGAACACGCGTAGAAAATTACCGCCGAGAACCTTGGCGGTCGACGCCGAATCGAAACCGCGCCGCGCAAAAGCATCGGCGACGGCGTTGATCTGGCCGTAATCGTCGAACCCTTCGCAATAGCGCAGGCGCGAGCGTACGCTGGCCTCGATGGCGCGACCATAGTCGCTGCCTTGCTGTCCCGGCCGGCCGCGGATCAGGTCGCCGTCGGGATAGGTGCCGTGACTCATGTCGGTCCCGATCCCGACATGGTCGATGCCGACCATATCGACGATGTATTTCACCGCGTCGATGAATTCGTCGACGGTCGGCCGCGTGGTGCGGCCCTTGCGAAGGTTGAGGGGCCCCCAGTTGGTGACACCGATCACGCCGCCGGTCGCGGCACAACGCCTGATTTGTTCATCGGTGATGTTGCGCGGACTGTCGACCAGTTTCTTCGGGTTGGAATGCGTGAACACCACCGGCGAGTTGGTGACGTCGAGGATGTCGAGCGTGGTGCGCTCGCCGACATGCGTGAGATCGATGACCAAGCCGAGCCGGTTGGCTTCGGCCACGAAACTCCGGCCCATCGTCGAGAGCCCGGCATTGCCGGGCTCCAGGCAGCCGTCACCCAGGGCGTTGCGTTTGTTGTAGCAGGGGATCATCACCCGGAGGCCGAGGCGCACGAACGGCTCGAGGCGATAGAGATTGGGGCCCAGGAAGTCGCCACCTTGAGCCGCGATGACGATTGCCGCCTGGTTCGCCGACTTCGCGGCGACGATGTCGGCAGCTTTGGTTGCGATGCGGATATTCGGATACCGGTTGCCAATGCGGATCCAATCGGCCAGCGCATCGAACGAGGTACCGTGATCGCCGTCGGGCCGGAACGTGGTGATGCAATAAGCGGCGACGCCATAGGTATGCAGCTTCGAGAAATCGGTATCCGGCCAAATCTGGATGCACGTGTCGATGAACAAATGATCCGTCTTGACCGGCGTGTGCCAGCCTTTCTCGAGCGGATGATGCGGAACGAGATCGAGTGAATCGGGCATGCTTGGCCTCCCCTATTTCGCGGGCGCCGTGACCGGCGTCAATCCGTAAATGTCTTCGGCGGCCTGGAGCGAAACCAGGCCCTGATCGATATCGGCGCGCAGCGCGCCCCGGTCGCGCTTCCGCGGATCGCCGATCCCGCCGCCGCCCGGGAGCTTGAGCGTGACCACTGCGCCGGGTTTGAGCTCGAACGGTTCGAGCGGCAGGGCGACGTCTCCGAGCCTGGCCTCTCCGACCAGGCCGGGACGGCCGCCGAGCAGACCGGGCGCGGGGAAGCGCACCTTGTCTGGCCGAACCGTGAGCTTCACCGGCACGGCGCCGCGCAGCGTGAAGCGGATCACCTGGCCGAGCCCGCCGCGATTCTGGCCCGCACCGCCCGAATCCGGGCGAAGCGAGCGCTCGAGCATCAGCAACGGCGCGCCGTTCTCGATGATCTCCGCCGGCGTGATCGTGCCGTTGCCGGGAAAAGCGATTGTCGGCAGGCCGTCCGCGCCCAGAACCGCGCCCTTGCCGCCGTTGGGCAGCACATGGACGGCAAAAGGATTTCCTTCGCCGTCATTGCCGAAGCACTTGATCGACCAGAACGATCCGCTGCCGGCTTGGGCCGCCTTGGGCAGGATCGGGGCGAGCGCGCCATAAATCGCGTTGTGCAGGTGATAGCTGGTCTTCGAGCGGGTCTTGACCGGGGCCGGGAACTTCGCGTTGACGATCGACCCGAGCGGGGCGAATGCGGTGATCGGCCGGAACAGCCCTTCGTTGTTGGGCAGGTCGGGAACCAGGCTGCATTTCAGCGGATAGACCGTGTGGGCGTGGGTTACGTTCATGACGCAGTTGACCGAAGCATCGGGCCTCTGCGCGCTCGAGCCCGTAAAATCGGCATGAATCGAATCGTCGCGCACGTCGATCGCGACACGCAAAGTCGTCGGATGCCGGTAGCCATCAGCCTGGACTTCGGCTTCATAGCGGCCATTCGGCAGGGCGCGGATCGCGGCGCGCATCGCCGCCTCCGACCGGCGCAGGATCTCTTCGGCCAACCCGTCCATTTGCTCGATGCCGTAGTCGGCGGCCATTTCGGCGAAGCGCTGCGCGCCGACCCGATTGGCGCCGACGATCGCTTCGATGTCGCCCATCACCATGCGTGGGTAGCGGATGTTCGCCTCGAGCAGGCGGAAGAGCTGATCGTTCGGGTGACCCGCCTCGTAGAGCAGGCTTGGCGGGATGCGCAGTCCTTCCTCATAGACATCGCGAGCGTCGAACTCGTCGAGCCGGCCGCCGATGTCCGACACGTGTGCCGCGGACGCGAGGAAGGCTGAAATGCGCCCGCCAACGAACACCGGCGTGACTATATAGAGGTCCGGCAGATGCCCGTGGCAGATCCAAGGATCGTTGGTAATCATCACGTCGCCCGGCCGCAGCGTTTCGACCGGGAACTGTTTCAGCATCGTGCGCGTCGCACCCGGCAGCGAGCAGGTGAAGGCCGGTGAGGAGAGTTGCGACTGCGCGATCGAGCGCGCATGGCGATCGAGCATGATCACGGCGAAGTCGCGGGTTTCGCCCACGATGGTCGAGAACGACGTACGCACGAGCGCCATGTCGACCTCGTCCATTATGGCGATGAGGCGGCTCCACTGGATCTGCAGAGTGATCGGGTCGTGTGTCATGGCTCGCGTGTTCCGTTCAATGCCAAGCGTCGGACAGCTTGTCGAGGGCGGCGACCTCATCGGCGAAATGGCACGCCGCCCAATGTCCGTCCGCCAGTCGCTTTGCGGCCGGCGCCTGGCTGCGGCAGATATCTTGGGCCATCGGGCAGCGCGGATGGAAGCGGCAACCGGGAGGTATCTCCTTGACCGCCGCCGCTTCGCCCTTGAGCCGCACGCGCTCGCGCCGCCGGCCGATGCCGTGATCGGGCACCGCCGCGATCAGTAACCGCGTGTAGGGGTGCGCGGCGCGAGTCATCAGCGTGTCGGCCGGGCCTTCCTCGACGATCACGCCCAAATACATGACCGCGATGCGCTGCGCCATATAGCGCGCAACCGCCAGATCGTGCGTAATGAACAAGTAGGCGATGCCCAACTCGGCCTGCAGCTTGAGCATCAAGTTCATGATGCCGGAGCGGACGGAAACATCGAGCATGCTCACCGGCTCATCGGCCACGATCAGCCGCGGCTGCAGCACGAGCGTGCGCGCGATCGACACGCGCTGCAGCTGGCCGCCACTCATGTCGGTCGGATAGCGGTCGAAAAAGCGCAAGGTTGGCCGCAGTTCGACCTGCCCCAGCGCGGCCTCGGCGGCCTCGCGTCGGGAAACCGCGTCGCCAATGCGGTGCAGCTCGAGCGGTTCGATCACCGACTGCCCGATCGTGTAGCGCGGATCGAGCGATTCATAGGGGTTCTGAAAGATCATTTGAACGCGGCGACGGAATGCCTTGAGCGCGGCGCCGGACAGGCTGGCCACGTCCACGCCGTCGAACACGATCTTGCCGCCGCTGGGAGTCTCCAGGCGCGTGACCAGCTTTCCGGCCGTTGTCTTGCCCGATCCGCTTTCGCCGACCAACGCCACGCACTCCCCCGGGTCGACGCGCAATTCGATGCCATCGACCGCCTTCACGGTCGAGCCGCTGCCGCCGAACATCTGACCGAGAAAACCCGCGCCGGTCCGGTACTCCTTGCGGAGTGCTTTCGCGGACAGCAGCATGGCCGTCATCCGGCCTTGGCCGCGAGCAGCCGCGGGGCGTTCGCGCCATCGAGCGCGTAGTGACAGGCAGCGAGATGGCCGGGTTCGACGCTCAAGGTCACCGGGGCCTCGCGGCGGCACAAATCCGTCGCCATCGCGCAGCGCGCTGCGAAGCGGCAGCCGACCGGATCGCCCATCGGCACAAACGGCTCGCCGGGCAAGGCCGCAAGCTGGCGCTTGGGGCCGGTCAACCGCGGCAGCGATTCGATCAGAGCCCGCGTGTAGGGATGGCGCGGGCTCGCGAAGATCGTGTCGGTGGGGGCCTGCTCGACCAGTTCGCCCGCGTACATTACCGCGACGCGGTCGCAGGTCTCCGCGACCATGCCCATATCGTGCGAGATGAGGATCAACGACAGGTTCAGGCGCCGGCGCAGGTCGTCGATCTCGCCCATGATCTGGTCCTGGATCAGCACGTCGAGCGCGGTGGTCGGCTCGTCGGCGATGATCAGGTCGGGATTGTGCAACAAGGCCAGCGCGATCATCACGCGCTGGCGCATGCCGCCCGACAGCTCGTGCGGATAGGCGTTCATCCGCCAGCGCGGAATGCCGACCAGGTCGAACAGCTCCTCGATCCGCGCCTGGGCCGTGGCTCGACTTGCTTCCGGCCGGTGGAAACGGAACGCCGCGCGGAGCTGCTGGCGCACGGGCAGCACGGGGTTCAGCGCGTTCATGGCGCTCTGGAAGATCATTGCCTGGCGCTTCCAGCGCACGGCGGCGAAGCCGGCACCGTCGCGATCGAGCATCGACTTTCCGTCGAACAAGACCTGACCGCCGAGAATGCGTGCGTTGGGCGGCAGGACCTGCATGAGCGCAAGGCCGAGGCTGCTCTTGCCGCAGCCCGATTCGCCGACGATGCCCAGACTGCCGCCACGCGGCACGGAAAAGCTGATGCCGTCGACCGCGCGCACCCAGCCGTCGGTCAGGCGGTAGTGCATGCGCAGATCGTCGACCTGGAGCAACGGGCGTTCGCTCGAGACCTCGACTGCCGCCGGTAGCGCATCGGCGAGACGCGGCAACGAGAGCTTCCGCGCCGGCGCGCGCAGCTGCGGATTGAGGACCTGGTTGAGGCCGTCGCCGACCAGATTCAAGGCGCCGACCAGTAGCAGCATGGCCACCCCGGGAAAGACTGACATCCATGGCGCCAGTCGTAATTGCCGCTGACCCTCGAAAATCATCCGGCCCCAGCTGGTGGTATTCTGGTCGCCGAGGCCCAGGAAGCTCAGCCCCGCCTCGGTGAGGATGGCCAGGCCCATCAGCAACGTGGCGTTGGTGACGATCGGCGGCAGGCCGTTGGGGATGACGTGGCGAAACAGGATCTGCAGGTGCGACGAGCCCGCGCCCAGCGACGCCTGCACGAAGGTCCGCGATTTGAGCGTCAGCACCTGGGCGCGCATGATCCGCGCGGCGCGCGGCCAGTCGGTGGCGGCGATCGCGATCATGATCAAGTAGATGTTCGACCCGAACAGCGCCACGATCAGCAGCACCAGAAAGAACGCGGGGATGAGCAGGAACACGTCGAATGCGCGGCTCATCAGCCCGTCGATCCAGCCGCCGAAATAGCCGGAGAGTGAGCCGAGCAGAATGCCGACAATGGTAGCCAGCACCGAGGAGATGATCGCCACCTGCAGGGCGAGACGCGTGCCCCACACCACGCGCGAGAACAGGTCGCGGCCGAAATTGTCGGTGC
>CAMDEB010000237.1 GCA_945893085.1 Rhodoplanes serenus
CACCATAGCCGATGCTTCGCATCGGCGTACTTTACGTAAATCACGGCGGCCGAAGGCCGCCTATGCCCTCTCCCCGCAAGCGGGGCGAGGGAGAAGAAGGAGCTACGCACTCCGATAAAGCTTGGTCATCACGAATTCGCGGTGGCCGAGCGCCTCCGCGGCGGTGAGCCTTCCATTGGCGGTGCGCACGATCATGTCGATCAGCGCGTCGCCCGCCTCCGGGATCGTCATGTCGCGGCGCAGGATGCCGGACACGTCGAGGTCGACGTGCTCGGACATGGTGCGGACCGTCTTCGGATTGCCGGTGATCTTGATCACCGGAATGATCGGGTTGCCGATGACGTTGCCCTGGCCGGTCGGGAAGGTGTGCACGGCGTAGCCCGCGGCCGCCATCAGGGTCACGCATTCGGCGGCCGCCGACGAGGTGTCCATATAATAGAGGCCTGGTCCTTTGCGCGGCGCTTCGGCCGGCTCCAGCACGTCGATGTATTGGCACAGGCGGCCGATCTTCTCGAGATTGCCGAGCGCCTTCTCCTCGATGGTGGAGAGCCCGCCGGCGATGTTGCCCTTGGTCGGCTGCGAGTCGGACAGGTCGTCGGTCTTGTGCGCCTCGATCACGTCGTCCTGGTAGGACTTCCAGACCTTATACCACTTCTCGCCGACCTTCTTGTTGATCGCCCGCGCCTTGGCCAGATGCTCGCCGCCGGTGATCTCCGAGGTCTCGCCGAACACGCCATAGACGCCTTGCGGGATCAGCTTGTCGTACATGTTGCCGACGGTCGGGCATGACGCCAGCCCGGTCGTGGTGTCGCTCTCGCCGCACTTGGTCGAGACCCACAGCTCCGAGATGTCGCATTGCTCGCGCTGCAGTTCGGAGGCGGCCTGCAGGTATTGCTTGGCGACGTAGGACGCCTTGGCGATGGTGCCGATGTCGCCGGTGCCCTCGATGCCGAAGCCAGTGACCGGTTTGCCGGTCTTCTTGATGCCGTCGACCACGCGCTTGGTCCAGCCGTCCTCGATGCCGATCACCACCACCGCGGCGACGTTCGGATTCGATCCGGTGCCGATCAGGGTGCGGAAGTGCAGGTCGAGGTCCTCGCCGAACTGCAGCCGGCCGTAGGCGTGCGGCAAAGCGAGCGTGCCCTTGATGTTGCTCGCGACCGCCTCGCAGGCCGCGTTCGACAGATCGTCGAGCGGCAGGATGATGACGTGGTTGCGCACGCCGACGCGGCCGTTCTCGCGCCGCCAGCCCTGGAATGTCAGCTTGGACTTGCCGTTCTTTTTCGCCAGCGCCTTACCGTTCTTCTTGGACTTCTTCGCCATCGCATCACCTCTTTCGTGTCCCGGGCGCAGCGCAGCACGAAGCGGTGCGCTGCAGAACCGGGACCGCTGCGAATTCCGCATCCGTTACGGTCCCGGATCAGCGGTGCATCACTTCGTGCTGCACCGCATCCGGGACACAGGCTGTCACCACCGCTTGGTTTTGATGTTGTGGACGTGGACGTGGTCGCCCTTGGCGATCTTGGCCTTGGCCACGCCGATGTCCTGGCCGTACTTCCAGATCGTGTCGCCCTTCTTGATATCGGTGAGCGCGACCTTGTGGCCGATCGGCACGTCCATCTTGGATTTCAGCTTGAACGACGAATTGTCGTGGGTGACGACGCACAGCATGTCGGTGCCTTTTTTCAGGCCCTCGACCACGACCACGCCGACGGTGTCTTTCTTGTCATGAACCAGGAGCTGTGGAATTGCCATTTTCCCCCTCGACGCCTCTTCTGGAGCTTTCTTCTATGTATAGGACAGGCCGGAGGGGAGTCGAGCACCTGTCCGCGCGGCCCGATATTGGCCTATGCTTTTCCGTTGGCCGCCGGGCCCGAGGGAGACATGCGATGAGCCCGCTTCAGTCCATTCCGGGACCGCCGCTCGACTACGTCCCGGCGCCCGAACATTTCAAGCTGCCGCCCGGCATGAACTTCGGCGGCGTTCCGGGCATCGCGATCAACTCCAGGGGCCACATCTTCCTGCTGCACCGCGGATCCGATCCGCTGATGGAGTTCGATGCCGACGGCAACTTCATCCGCGCGTTCGGCGACGGAATGTTCGACCGCCCGCACGGGCTGAGGATCGACGGCGACGACAACATCTGGGCGACCGACGTCGGCGGCCACGTGGTCTACAAATTCAACCCCGAGGGGCGCATCGTTATGGTGCTCGGCGTCCGCGGCCGGCCGGGTGAATGGCACGAGTACGGCCATCTCCGGCTGTTCCACGAGCCGAACGATGTGCTGGTCGGCGCCAACGGCGATTTCTTTGTGCTGCAGGGCCACGGCAAGGGCGAGTCCTGCGTGATGAAGTTCGACCGCGACGGAATTTTCATCAAGACCTGGGGCAAGAAGGGCAAGGCGCCCGGCGAGTTCGACCTGCCGCATTCGATCGTGATGGATGCCAGGGGCCTGCTCTACATCGCCGATCGCAACAACGCGCGCATCCAGGTGTTCGACGCGGACGGGACGTTCATCCGCGAGATGAAGACGCCCGGCACGCCGTGCGGGCTGTACATCAGTCCCGACCAGCACCTGTACCTGGCGCACGGCCACGTCGGGCAACTGATCAAGCTGGATTTGAACGGCAACGTGCTGGGCGTCGCCGGCTCGCAGGGCAAGGGCCTCGGCCAGTTCGGCGAGGCGCATTATCTGGCGATGAGCGCGCGGGGCGAGATTTTCGTCACCGACACGCTGAACTGGCGGGTGCAGAGGTATGTGAGGAAGTGAGCCGCTACTGTGCTGCATCGCTGTCCTCACACGTCGCTTTATCTCCGCCCTCATCCTGAGGGGGCGCGCAGCGCCGTCTCGAAGGAGAGGGCGGCCACCGGCCGCGCTGCCATCCTTCGAGACGCGGGCTTCGCCCGCTCCTCAGGATGAGGCCGGAGGTTGGTGCACTGCAATTAATCCAGCTTGAATCCCTTCGCCCTCACAAACGCCCCGAAGTCCGCCCGTTGCGGCACGCCGTATTGCCGGGCCTTGTCCTCCGACCAGCCGTAGAACGCCGCCTCGCCCCAGCGCGCCGGATCGCGCGGGTTGCGGTAGGCGTGGATGGCGTGGCGGCGGCGGTCGTAGGCGTCGATGCGTTCCGACAAATTGCCTTCGTCGTACCTGTTCTCATGCACGGTGCTTTCGAGGCCAAGCCGCGCGCTGATGTGTCCCTGCTCGGCCGGCCAACCGACGCACAGCCCGCAAACCGGAATGACCCGCTGCGGCAGCTCCAGCAGCTCGCTCACTTTCGCCGAATGATCGCGGATCACGCTGATCGGACAGGTGCCGAGCCCGGCGGCATCGGCCGCGCGCAGGAATGTCGCGAGCACGATGCCGGCGTCGACCGCGGCGTTGAAGAACTGGTCGAGATGATCGTTCGGGAACGGCTTGCCGCGCATCCTGGCGATCTCCGGCAGCCGGCGGCCGTTGGCCAGGATCACCAGGAACGCCGGCGCCGCGCGCACCCACGGCTGATCGGGGAGGAGATCGGCGATGATCTTGCGCTTGCCGGGATCGCTGACGATCAAAATGTCGCATTGCTGCAGGTCGCTCTTCGACGGCGCCGACAGCGCGAGCGCGCACAGCGTCCGCAGCAGCGCCGGATCGATGCCGCGGTCGAGATAGCGCCGGTGCACCTTGCGGCTGGCCATCTGCGCGAGTTCGGCGAGGCCGGTGAGGTTTACGTCGACCGGCAGCGTTTCTCCGAAGCGCGCATTCAATGCGTCGGTGACGGTCTTCGCGGAGCGGGGGTCTGCCATAGTGTTGATCCTAATCTCGCCACGTCATGCCCGGGCTTGTCCCGGGCATCCACGCCTTTGGTCATAGCAAAGCAAGACGTGGATGGCCGGGACAAGCCCGGCCATGACGACCTATAGAGTTGGGCGCTGAAAAAGCACTCCAGGATGCCTTGATGTTCTCCGATCCCGCGCTCGCAGCCGCCCTGTCGCTCAACACACTCTTGATCGTCTGGCTGGGCGGGTTCCTGGGCGGCATGGCGACCGGCGCGGCGGGCTTCGCCTATGGCGTGGTCGCGACCGCGATCTGGCTGCACGCCATATCGCCGCTGCACGCGACCATGCTGGTGGTGTCCGGCGGGCTGATCATCCAGTCGCAACTGGTCTGGCGCATGCGCCAATCGCTCGACCTTCCGCGGCTCTCGCCGTTCCTCGCCGGCGGCGCGATCGGCATCCCGATCGGCGTGGCGCTGCTGGTGTGGACCAGGCCCGACGCGCTGAAGACCGCGGTGGCGCTGTTCCTGGTGGTGTACGGCATCTATGCGGTGGTGACGCCGCGGCTGCCGCGCATCGACCGCGGCGGCAAGCCGGCCGACGCCGCGGTCGGATTGATCGGCGGGGTGCTGGCCGGCGTCGCCGGATTGTCCGGCCTCGCGCCGGCGATCTGGACCCAGCTCCGCGGTTGGCCGAAGGACGTCGCGCGCGGCGTCTATCAGCCCTTCATCCTGCTGGCGCATATCGTGGTGCTCGCGCTGATCGGCGTGGTGGCACTCGACCGCGTCGGCATCGTGCTGTTCGTGCTGGTGGCGCCGGCGATTATCCTCGGCGGCTGGGTCGGCTGGAGCATCTATGGCAAGCTCGACGAGCGGCGCTTCCAGCAGTTGTTCGCGGCGCTGCTGGTGGTCTCGGGCGTGCTGCTTTTGGTCTAGGTTGCCGTCCGCGGCGGAATAGGCGACCCTGCGCCCACGCTGTCCAAGAGACTGTCCAAGAGAGAGTTCGTGACGTGACCAATCCCATGCTTCCGCGCGAGCGCGTCGAATATTCGGCGATCGTCGACCGGCCGCCGCTCAAATTGCCCGGCGACGCGCGGATTGTGTTCTGGACCATCGTCAATCTCGAAGTGTGGGACATCGGCAAGCCGATGGCGCGCCAGGTGCTGGCGGCGCCGACCGGACAGGTGCTGCTGCCGGACGTGGCGAACTGGAGCTGGCACGAGTACGGCATGCGGGTCGGCGTGTGGCGGTTCTTCGATCTGTTCAAGCGCGAGAACATCAAGCCGACGCTCGCGATCAACGCCCGCGTGGTCGAGGACTACAGGCGCGTCGCCGAGGAGGCGAAGCGCGAGGGCTGGGAGTTCATGGGGCACTCCTACGAGCAGGGGCCGATCCACAAGGAGCCGGACCAGACGGCGATGATCGCGCGCTCGATGGACACGCTGGAGAAGTTCACCGGCCAGCGGCCGGTCGGCTGGCTCGGGCCCGGCCTGACGCAGACGCTGGAGACGCCCGACCTGCTCACCGCAGCCGGCGTGAAATACATCGGCGACTGGGTCTATGACGACGAGCCGACCGTGATCAAAACAACGAACGGTCCGCTGGTGACGCTGCCCTACACGATGGAATTGAACGACATCCCGATGATGGCGGTGCAGCATCACGAGAGCGACTATCTGCTCAAGCGCACCATCGACCAGTTCGACCGGCTCTACGCCGAGGGCAAGGACCGCGCGAAGATCATCTCGCTCGCGATCCATCCCTATCTCAGCGGCCAGCCGCACCGGATCAAGTATCTCGAGCAAATCTACGACCACGTCCGCCGCTACGACGACGTGCTGCACTGGAACGGCGTGCAGATCCTCGACTGGTACAAGTCGGCCGTCGGCAACAAGCTGGCTGCGTAGCGCGATGGCGCAGGACATCATCCGCATCGGCAAGGCCGAGCTGCACGCATTCACCAGCGCGATCTTCGTCGCCGCCGGCGTTTCACCCGCGCACGCCGACGAATGGGCGAAGATGCTGATCTGGGCCAACCTGCGCGGCACCGACTCGCATGGCATCATCCGCATCCCGCGCTACATCGACCTGCTGAACGCGAAATCGATCAACCCGGCGCCGAACATCCGCGTCGAGCGCAAGATGGGCGCCGCCGTGGTGCTGGAGGCCGACCGCGCGCCGGCCGCGGTGGCGATGACTCAAGCCGTGGCCGAGGCGGTCGCCTGCGCGCGCGAGGTCGGCGTCGGCTGGTGCGCGGCGCGCAACATCACCCACTCCGGCGCCATCGGCTACTTCGCGGTCCAGGTGGCGGAGGCCGGCATGGCCGGCATGGTGATGAGCGCATCGGGACCGATGATGGCCTATCCCGGCACGCGGGTGTCCGCGGTGTCGTCGAACCCGATCGCGTTCGCGGTGCCGCGCCGGAACGGCCGGCCTTACCTGATCGATTTCTCCACCAGTGTTGCCGCGAACGGCAAGATCATGGGCGCCAAGGATCGCGGCGAGAAGGTTCCGCTCGGCTGGGGCCTGGATGCGCAGGGCAACGACACCACCGACCCCGGCGCGATCGAAACGCTGCTGCCGCTCGGCGGCGCGAAGGGCGCCGGCCTGTCGT
The DNA here is from genome assembly GCA_945893085.1 of Rhodoplanes serenus. GTDB lineage: Bacteria > Pseudomonadota > Alphaproteobacteria > Rhizobiales > Xanthobacteraceae > Z2-YC6860. The sequence continues at coordinate 6,374 of CAMDEB010000237.1, forward strand.
TCATGATCGAGTGCATGACCAGCCTGCTGCTCGCCAATCCCAGGATCGCGCCTGATCTTGAGGACCGATCGATCGAAGACAACCCGTTCCTCAACGGCGCGGTGATGGCGATCAACGTCGGCGCGTTCGGCGACCCGGCCGTGTTCGAGCGCGAGGCCGAGCGGCTCGGCCAGGCCATCGTGGCGCTGCCGCGCGCCGAGGGCGTGGAGAAGATCATGCTGCCTGGCGAGCGCGGCGACGGGATTCGCGCCGAGCGCGAGGCTGCGGGCATTCCGATTTCCAAGGGGACGTGGCAACGTATCGCCAAGGCCGCGGTCGCGCTCGGCGTGACCGTGCCAACATAAGAGAATCGAACCGCAAATGACACTCTCTCTCCGTCACCCTGAGGTGCGAGCGAAGCGAGCCTCGAAGGGTCGACGGCCCGGTTGTTGCAGCGTCCGGGCCGTGCATCCTTCGAGGCCCGGCTGCGCCGGGCACCTCAGGATGACGGGTTTGAGAGTCGGTGAGCATGACCAAGGAGAAGACAATGGGCTTTCATAAAGGCCACATGGAATTCACC
>CAMDEB010000238.1 GCA_945893085.1 Rhodoplanes serenus
ACAAGGGGAATGACTTCTTCAAGGAATTGAATTTGGGCTGAGCTTGTCCCGGGCGCAGCGCAGCGTGTAGCGGTGCGCTGCAGAACCGGGACCGTTACAGACACCGTCCTCGTTACGGTCCCGCATCTGCGGTGCACCGCTTCGCGCTGCACCGCGTGCGGGACACGAGAGCCTACTTCCCCGCCTTCGCCGTGCCCCAATCCAGCTCGCCGTATTTCTTCATCTCCGAACGGATGAACGCCTCGAACGCCGCCGGCGTGCTCACCGTCGCATCGCCGTCGATCACCGCGAGCCGCTTCTGCACCGCCGGATCGGCCATGGTCTGTTTCAGCTCGGCGTTGAGCTTGCCGACGATCTCCTTCGGCGTTCCGGCCGGCGCCAGGATGCCCCACCACACCAGCGACTCGAAGCCCGGCACGCCCTGCTCGCAGATCGTCTTCATGTTCGGCAGCGGCGGCGGCCGGTCGGAGCAGCCGGCGCCGAGCATCTTCACCCGGCCGCTCTCGATCGAGCCCGCGACCTGCGACATGCCGGTGAACAGCAGGTCGACGTGGCCGCCGATCAGCGCGTTGTTGGCAGGTCCCGCGCCGTTGTAGGGCACGTGCAGGAGGTCGGTGCCGGTCATCTTCTTGAACACCTCCATGGCGAGATGGCCGGAGGAGCCGAGGCCCGCGCTGCCGTAGGTGAGCTTGCCCGGATTGGCCTTGGCATAGGCGATCAGCTCGGCGATCGAATTCACCGGCACCTTGGCCGCAGCGCTCATGTGCATGGCGTAGCTCATGATGCGGGCGATCGGCGCGAAGTCGTCCGGCGTCTTGTAGGCGAGGTTGGGCTGCAATGTGGGATTGGTCGAGAACTGCGGATTGACCAGCAGGATGGTGTAGCCGTCCGGCACGGCCTTGGCGACCGCGTTGGTGCCGACCGTGGTGTTGCCGGCGCCGCGGTTCTCGATCACCACCGGCTGCTTGAGATGCTCGGCGAGCCTGTCGATGAACGAGCGCGCGATGTAGTCGCCGCCGCCGCCGGCCGAGAACGGCACCACCAGGCGGATGGCGCGCTGCGGGAAATCCTCCTGGGCCGACGCGTCGCCGGCGATCAGAAAGCCGAGGCCGCCGAGCAGGGCGGCCAGCGCAACACGCAGCTTCAGCGTTCGTCCCATCGTGCCGATCCATCGATTGTTGTTATGTCGCGAGGCTATCGTCGCCCCCATCGAGGGTTAAACAACCTTCACGCGCAGGTAGCCGGCGGCGACGATGTGACGCTCACTTCACCAGCAGCGCCAGCCCGCTCGCGATCAGCGCGCCGGAGACGGTGCGGCGGAACACCAGGTCGCTCATGCCGTGGTGGAAGCGGTTGCCGATAAATAGGCCGATCAGCATCGACGGCAGCAGGATCGCGGTCGCGATCATCACCTCGCCGGTGAACTCGCCGACCGCGAAATAGCCGATCCCGCGCAGCACCGTCAGCGTGAACAGGATCGACGTCATGGTGGCGCGGTAATTGTCCTTGGCGAGCTTGATGGCGTCGAAATACATGGCGAAGAACACGCTGCCCATGGTGCCGACCACGGTGCCGGTCATGCCGCCGGCGAAGCCGCCGAGCGCGGCCGCGAGCGGCGGCGGCATCTTCAGTTTCGAATCCGGGCGGAACGTGCCCCACAGCGAATAGAGGCCGTAGGCCAGCACCATCACGCCGAGCCATTTCGCCAGCGTCGCGGAATCGAGCAGCTTGAACACGTAGAGGCCGATGCCGATGCCGAGCAGGCAGCCCGGCACCAGCTTCGCCATCTCGCGCCAGGCGACGCGCTTCCGGTCCTCGCCGAGCAGCGCCACGCCGGCGACGATGCCGATCAGCGTCCAGGCCGGCACCAGCACCTTGAGCGGCATCACCAGGCCGAGCAGCGGCAACGCCGCGGCCGCGCCGAAACCCGACGCGCCGCGCGCGGAATAGGCGACCACCATGACCACGCAGCAATAGATGATCGCGAGGGTGGAGAGGGATTCGATCGGAACGACTCCGGGGGAGGGGCGGCGAACGTGCCACACGCTAGCGCAACGCCGCGGCGCCGCAAAGGCTCAGGTGACGACCTGCTTCGATTTCCCGGCAAGCAGCGCGCCGAACGTGAGCATGCGCGGAAATTGCGCGAACAGCGGCAACAGCAGCGCCACGGCGTTCGGCCGCACGGCGACGTGGGCGAAGATCGCGGCCGCGCGGATGCGCATCGCGAAGCTCGCCCGCCAGTCGGCCTCATAGGCGCGCGCGATGTCGGGCGCGGCGCGCTCGCCTGCTGCCGCGATCAGATGGCGGCAGAGCAGCCATGCCGATTGCAGCGCCATGCTGATGCCCTCGGCGACGATCGGATGGGCCTCGCCGGCGAGATTGCCGATGCGGAAGATGCCGTCCGCGTATCCGGAGCGAATCCCGGGCTGGATCGGTCCCGCGGAGAGCCATGGCCCCTTTGGGTCTGCGTCGTCGAGGGTCGCGTGCGCCAGCGCGTGGCGCGCGCCGAGGCAGGACCTCTCGATATGTTCAAGCAGCGCATCCGCGGCGTGGGTGTGAGCGGATGTGTTGCGGCACGCTTGCAGCGCATCGCGGCGGATGCAGCACGACAGGCTCATGCGGCCGCCATCGGTGTGCACCATGCCGCCATAGCCGCCGGGAAAAACCAGCAGCGGCATCAGGTCCTGCGGCAGCTCGGAGCCTCGGAAGTGCGCCTTGAACGCCAGCAGGTCCGATGGCCTGTGATCGCGTTCATGCGGCAGGGGCGACGGGCCGCGCTCCCACGATCCATTGGCCGCAATCACCGTGCGGGCGGTGAGCTCCTTGCTCGCGGTACGGCCGGACATTTCGCCGGTCAGCGTGCATGCGAAACCTTCGCCGGCGCGCCGCAGGTCGGTGACGCGCCACGGCTGCCACAGCTCGGCTCCGGCGCTGGCCGCGGCTTCAAGCAGCAACGTGTCGAGATGCTCGCGCCCGAGTGCGCGTCCCCAGTCGTCCGATGCGCGCGGCAGCGGCGCGATGAGCGCGCGGCTTCCGGCGAACAAAGCGACGCGGCGGATCGGCGGTCCCGCGCGTTCCGCAAAGGCATCATCGATACCGAGCTGCCGCAGCAGCGTTATGCTGGTGGCCGAGATGAACTCGCCGCAGACCTTGCGGCGGGGGAATTCGCTTTTCTCCACCACCGCGACCCGCCAGCCGCCGCGCGCCAGCATCGTCGCGGCGGCTGCGCCCGCCGGCCCGCCGCCGACGATCAGCGCGTCGTGGATCATGGCGGATTCGTTCCTGTGGCCTGGGCGATGAAGCAATGCGAGAACAGGCCGGCGGGGCGCTCTTGCAATGTCCAGTTCCCGTTTGCCGGCCAAAGCTCGGACAGTTCACGTCCCCGGAATCCGGCGTGAACGCTCACCACGGCGTCATGGCGCGTGACGTCGTTGCAGCCGAGAGCCCACAGCAGTTTGCTGGAAATCAGCGGGAATGTTGCCCGCCTTGGCTCGCAGGCGACGAACAGCCGGATGCGTTGCGCGGCCTTGGCGAGAAGCTGTGCCAGCGGCGCCGGCTCGAAATGATGCAGGAACAGGTTCGCGGTCACGATATCGGCCGCCGCATCCGGGGACCGATCGAAGAAATCGAATACGTCCGCGGACACCGGCTCGGCGCGCCACCCGAGTGCTGCGAAATCCGCACGCGTTTTTTCGCTCGGGATGCCTTGCCGGTCGAGCAGCATGACGGTCACGTCGCGCCAGCGCGGCGCGAGCCGCCGCGCGACCGCCAGCATGAAGGTCCCGTCGCCGGAGCCGAGATCGAGGATCGCCCGTGGCGTGCCGGCGACGTGCCGCGTCAGCAGGCGAACGACGATGCCGGCGTGGAGCATGACGGCATTGATGCGCCGGAGATCGCGCCGCGATCGAATCGCCCGGGAATCGCCGGGCGGCAGATGATCCAGCCATTCGGCTTCAAGGCGGCGCGGAAGGCTCATGGCGGGGAGGCCCCTGGTCCGAAGCTTTTGCCCGGAAGCCTAGTTTACTAAAAAGGCCTCGGCCGGCTCGCGCGCTCTGAGGCCGGTGGTCGCAGCGACACCGGGCGTCGCGGCATGGAACAGCATGGTCTTGGCGACCATGCCGGGGCCGAACGCCATCGCGCAACCGGTTTCGCCCTTGCGCGCGTTCCCCATCAGGGCCTGCAGCACGAACATGACGGTGGCCGAGGACATGTTGCCGTAGCGGCGCAGCACGTCGCGCGAGGCGGCCAGCGCCCGCGGCGGCAGATCGAAGGCGCGCTCGACCGCGTCGAGCACGGTCCGGCCGCCGGGATGCACGGCCCACAGGTCGATCGATGGCACCGGTGCGCCGCGCAGAATGTCGTCGGCGCAGCAACGCAGTCCGTCCTGGATCGCCGCCGGCACCGCGCCGGACAGAACCATGTCGAAACCGAAGTCGCGGATGTTCCAGGTGATCAGGTTGGCGGTATCGGGAACGAGCACGGCGTGAAAGCTGTCGAGCGCGGCGCCGTGCGGCTCGGCCGTCACGAGACACGCCGCGCAGCCGTCGGCGAACAGCAGGAACGAGAGGATCTGATCGAGCTCGGTGACCTCCTGAAGGTGCAGCGAGCACAGCTCCAAGTTCACCACCAACACCCGCGCCCGCGGCTCCGAGCGCACGATGTGCCGCGCGAGCTTGAGCGCATTGATCGCCGCGTAGCACCCCATGAAACCAATCATGGTGCGCTCGACGGACGGGTTGAGGCCGCAACGCTCAATCAGTTCGAGATCGATCCCCGGCGCGGAGAAGCCGGTGCAGCATGTGACAAGAAGATGCGTGATCGGGTCGCGCTCCCGGCCGAGACCAAGCCGCTCGACGGCAGCCGCGCCCAGCGCGCCCGCGTGGACCTCGAACATGTGCATGCGTTCGGCGGTGTTGGGAAAATCGCCGCGCGGGTAGAACGCGCTCGGCCCCGTCATATCGCCTTCGTGTGTCGGCTCAAGGCAGGAGTAGCGGTGCTCAATACCGGAGCGTTCCGCCATGCGACGGAACAGCAGCGCGTTGCGCCGGTCGCCTTCAAGCTGTCCTTGCGCAAAGCGCAGGAACGTCTCGTGGACGTCATGCGGCGGCACCGCTGTGGCGATGCGATTGACGTATGCGGTGGCCTGCGCTGTCGCCATCAATGACACTAACCCCGGATTGCAGGGTTTGTTCAATGTCGCGCAGAGGATGCACGTCACATGGGCGTGATGCGCTGCCTTGGGTGTGAAAACAGCCCGAGGCTTACAGCCTCGGATCGAGCGATGGCAATCCGAACTCGATACGGCCGGCGTTCACCGCCTGGATGTCCCAGGCCATGGTGATCTGCGACACCGCCGCGTGGATGTCGCGCCAGGCCAGCAGGAACAGGCTGTCGGGGGTGTTGACGCCGCGGGCGCCGATCAGCGGGTGCAGCCGCTCGACCGCGCGCAGGCAGAGCTGGCCGGCGAACGCATTGTTCAGCCGCCAGCGGGCGCGCAACGGCAGCGGGGCGCGGTCACCGGTGGCGCCGAACGTCATCGCGTCGTCGCAGTCCTTGAGCAGCAGCGCCGCTGCCGCTTCGATCTCCGCCATGGCTTCGGCGACGCGCATCTGCACGCTCGGCAGCTCCGCCATGTTGGCGCCGCCGGCCAGCGATTTGCGGCTGCGCAATTCGTCGACGATGAGTTCGAGCGCGCCGCGCGCGATGCCGAGCGCAGGCCCGGAGAACACCTTGGTGCCGACCGACCAGGGTGGCACCTTGTAGAGCGGGCTCGGATTGACGGCGCTGCCGGGCGAGGGGCCGCCGCCGATCAGCTTGGTGTCGAGCACGCGGTGATCGGGCACGAACACGTCCTTGAACACGATCGACTTCGAACCGGTGCCGGCAAGGCCGCTGGCGAACCAGTCGTCCTTGATGGTGAAGTCGCTTTTCGGCACCAGCACGAAGCGGTGGTCGGGCGGGCCGCCCTCCTTGGGGATGAAGCACTGCAGGTTTTCCCATTGCACGAAGTCGACGCCGCTGGCGAAGCTCCAGATGCCGTTGAGCAGAAGCCCGCCGTTGACGTAGCGGCCAGTGCCGCCCTGGGTGGGAAACGAGGACGCGGCCAGCGCATCCGGGTCGCCGCCCCAGACGTCCTCCTGCGCTTTCGGCTGGTGCATGCCGATGATCCAGTTCTGCACCGCGAAGTTGGTGAAGATCCACGCGCTCGATCCGCAGCCGCGGCCGAGCTCGCCGGCCACCTCGACCATCATGCCGATCGGCATTTCGTAGCCGCCGTGGCGCGCCGGCTGGAACAGCTTGTAGAAGCCGGCCTCCTGGAAGGCGCGGTGGGTTTCCGCGGAAACCATGCGGTCGCGCTCGGCCTGTAGCGCGCGCTCGCGCAGCGTCGGCACCATGGCGCGGGCGCGTTGCAGGATTTCGTCGCGGCTGGGCTTCGATGTGGCCTGTGTCATCGCTCCCCCTCGCGGCCCATCCTTCGAGACGCGCGGCTTTGCCGCGCTCCTCAGGATGAGGTCGGTATCTGTGGCTCACGCATCATACTCGGGCCTCATGGTGAGGAGCGCGGCAAAGCCGCGCGTCTCGAACCATGGCCGAGATTTCCGACGCCAATCACGCCGCCGCGCGGCGCTCCTGGTGCTTGCCTTGGAAATTCGGCGCCACCTCGCGCATGAAACGGTCCATCTCCTCCTTCACTTGCGCGTGCGGCTTCATGCCGACGTTGAAGTAGAGGATCACCTCGGAGAAGCCCGCGGCCTCGACCTTCTTCAGCGTGTCGGTGATCGCCTGCGAGTTGCCGAGCAGCACCGAGTTCTCGGTCAGGTTCTCCGGTTTCACCGTATGCAGCCGCGCCACCATGTCGACGAAATAGCGGTAGCTCGGCGGCGCGGTCGCGGGATCGCCGGGCAGCGCCGGGAT
>CAMDEB010000239.1 GCA_945893085.1 Rhodoplanes serenus
CGACCTCGACGCCGAGCCCGGGACCGTCCGGCAGCGCGACCGAGCCGTCGCGCAGCGGCAGCGCGCGTTTCACCAGGTCGTCGGCGAGATAGAAGTGGGTGAGGCTGACGCCCCAGTCGACGTTGGGCACGCCGCAGGCGAGATGCAGCGCCGCGGCGCTGGAGATGCTCGATTCGGCGATCTTGGCGGCGATGTTCACCGACAGGCCGAGCCGCTTGCAGAGATTGGCGGCCTCGATCGCCCCGGTGATGCCGCCGAGCTTGATCAGCTTGAGCGAAATTCCGCCGGCGCCGGCGCGCGCATTCGCCTCGATGTCGGCGAGACCGTGGATGCCTTCGTCGATGCCGATCGGCACCTTGGTTGCCTTTGCCAGCGCCTTGAGCCCGGCGAGATCGTCATGGGCGAGCGGCTGCTCGACGAACATCAGTCCGGCCTTGCGGGTCTTCTCGACGTAGCTGCGCGCGGCCGCCAGCGTCAGCCCGCAGTTGGCGTCGGCGCAGAGCGGCGTCTTCGGCAGCGCCTCGCGCACCGCGAAGGCGATGGCGATCTCCTTGGCGAGCGGCTTCACGCCGATCTTCAGCTTGAAGAAGTTGAAGCCTTGCTTCTGCTTGGCATGCGCTTCGGCGACGTCGGCCTCGGCGGTCTTGTTTCCCAGCAGCCACATCGGCTTCACGCTTGTGCGGCGCGAGCGGCCGACCAGATCGATCAATCGAGTCTTCGACGCGCGGCCACAGAGATCGAGCAGCGCCATCTCGACGGCGGAATGCGCGCCGGTGTTGGCCATCAGCGCGCGGTGCAGCGTCTTGCGCAACGCCTCCCGGGTCCAGGCGTCTTGTCCGACCAGCAGCGGGCCGAGATGATCGCGCACCGCCGCCACGAGGCCGCCCATAGTGTCGCCGGTCATGGTCGGCGCCGACGCCGCCTCGCCCCAGCCGACTGTGCCGTCGGCGGCTTCGATCCGCACCAGCAGGTTTTCCGCATTGGTGATGGTCACGCCGGCCATGCTCATCGGCGTCCTGAGCGGCAGCGCCACCGGGATGGCATCGACGCGGCGGATGACCAGTGGGGCCTGCGCCAGTCGCGCGGACTTGTCGGTTCGGGCCAAGACGTTCACGTCACACCTTGAAGCGCGGGTCCAGGAAGTCGCGCAAGCTGTCGCCGAACAGGTTGAAAGCGAACACCGCGAGGCTGATCATCGCGCCCGGAAACAGGATCATCCACGGCGCCTCGCGGTAGAAGTCGGCGGCGTTGCCGGACAGCATCAGGCCCCAGGCGGCGGTCGGCTCGGTCACGCCGAGGCCGAGGAAGGAGAGCGAGGCCTCCGCCAGGATCGCCTGGGCGATGAAGGCGGTCAGCATGATCAGGTACGGCGCAACCACGTTCGGCGCCATGTGGCGGAAGATGATGCGGCTGTGCGAATAGCCGGCGGCGCGCGCGGCATCGACATAGGGCATGACGCGGACCGACAGCGCGGCGGCGCGCACCACGCGGGCGACGCGCGGCAGGATCGGGATGGCGATGGCGACGATCAGGTTGACGTCGACGCCGCCGACCGTGAACTTGCGGAATGCCGCGACCACGACCAGCGCCAGCACGATCAGCGGGAACGCCAGCAGGATGTCGACGAAGCGCTGGATCCAGTCGTCGATCTTGCCGCCGAAATAGGCCGAGGCGACGCCGAGGATGGCGCCGAGGGTCGAGCCCAGGAACGACGAGGTGAAGCCGATCACCAGCGCGGTGCGCGAGCCGTAGATCAGCCGCGAGCAGATGTCTCGGCCGTAGGCGTCGGTGCCGCACCAGTGCTCCCAGGACGGCGCGCCCAGGATCGAGGCGAAGTCGATGTCCAGCGGGTCGTAGGGCGCGACCAGCGCCGAGAACAGCCCGGCGAACATCATCAGGAAAATGATGACGAAGCTCACCGTACCGAGCGGCTGCTGACGGACAAAATCCAGCAGCACGTTGGGCTGCCGCGCCGAGGCGGTGACGGCAGCAGGGGCGGGGGCTGCGATCGTCATGTGCCGTAGCGGATGCGCGGATCGAACACCGCGTAGAGCAGGTCGATCAGCAGGTTGACGAAGACGTAGAACGCCGCGATCAGCATCACCATGCCCTGGATCAGCGTGAAGTCGTTGCGCGAGACGCTCTGCACGAACAACTGGCCGATACCGTTGAGGTTGAACACCTGCTCGGTGACGACCAGGCCGCCGATCAGGAAAGTGAACTCCAGGCCGATCACCGTGATCGCCGGCAGCAGCGCGTTGCGCAGCGCATGGCGCGAGATCACCAGCTTCTCGTACACGCCCTTGGCGCGGGCGGTGCGGATGTAGTCCTCGTTGAGCACTTCGAGCAGCGAGGAGCGGATCATGCGGGCGACCACCGCGCAGTAGCGGTAGCCCACCGCCATCGCCGGCCAGATCAGTTGCGTGAGATTGGCAACCGGGTCGACGTAGATCGGCGTGAACGTGATCGGCGGCAGCCAATTGAACAGGCCGAGCAGGGTCAACATGATCAACATGCCAAACCAGAACGAAGGGATCGACAGGCCGCCGATGGTCAGAATCCGGACCGCATAATCGATCCAGGTGTCGCGGAACAGCGCCGCGGCGGTTCCCATCGGGATGGCGAGCAGCACCGCGATGAGCGTCGCCATCAGCGCGACCTGGAGCGACAGTTCAAGACGCAGCGAGATTTCCTCGATCACCGGGCGTTCGGTCCACATCGACTTGCCGAAGTCGAGCGTCGCCATCCCGACCATCCACTCGCCGAACTGGTTGACCAGCGGCTTGTCGAGCCCCATCCGCTTGCGTTCCATTTCGATCGTCTCTTGCGAGACGCTGCCGCCGTCGCCGCGCAGTTTGATCTCGACCACGTCGCCCGGCACGACGCGCAGCAGGAAGAACACGAGCACCGCCACGCCGATCAGCGTGGGGATCATCAGCAGGACGCGGTTGACGGTGTAGCGGAGCATTTATCGATCTCGTGTCCCGGGCTGCAGACCCGGGATCGTTTCGGATTCTGTATTCGTAACGGTCCCGGATCTGCGGTGCATCGCTTGCGCGCTGCACCGCGTCCGGGACAAAGCGGCCTAGGTGTCCAGCCAGACCCCTTCGAGCTGGGAGCCGAGGTTGTGGCTCGGCGACATCTGCCAGCCCATCAAGGTCTTATGGGTCGCGACGATGCGGTGCCACCACAACAGCGGCTGCTGGTAGGCCTGTTCGAACAGCCGCTTCTCGAACGCGCGGATGATCGCCTTGCGCTTCTCCGGATCGCGCTCGCGGATGTGGTTGTCATAGAGCTTGTCGAGCTCCGGGTCGTTCGACCGCGACCGGTTCTCCGGCGCCCGGCTGAGCGACAGGTACTTGGCAAGGCCGAGGCTCGGATCGTCCATGAACAGGTTGGAGAAGTCGATCGCCACGTCATGATTGCCGGCGTTCATGGTCGCCAGGTAGGCGCCGGTGTCGGACTGCTTGTGCTCGACCGTGACGCCGATTTGCCGCCATTGGTCGACCAGGAAGATGCCGGCCGGCGTGTAGGGCATGGCGAGATTGCGGTTCCACAGCACGAACTTCAGGTTCTCCTGGCCCGCGTCCTTGAGCAGCTTCCTGGCCTCCTCGCGGGATTTCTTGATGTCCTTCGCGAAGCCCGGCAGCTTGACCAGCTCCGATTCCGGCGTCGCCATCGGCGAGCCGGGGCGGATCACGCCGCCGACCGAACGCAGCGTCGAGATGCGGGACAGGCCCGCGCTGCCGCCCCAGCGGTCGATCGCGAGCAGGAGCGCCTTGCGCACGCGCACGTCGTCGAACGGCTTCTTCTCGACGTTGAAGCAGACCAGCAGGTTGAGCGTCCAGCTCGATTCCTCGATCCGGATCTTGTCGCCCATCGTCTGCACCAGCCGGTCGCGTTCGGCGGGCGAGATGCCGCGGAATTCGCCGAGCAGCTGGCCGCCCTGCACCGCATTGAGCATGGCCGCGGCCTGCAGCGTGAACACGCCCTTGAAGCCGTCGAGATGGGGCAACCCCTGCCGGAAGTAATTGTCGTTCCGCTTGCCGGCGATATGGCTGCCCTTGATGTGCTCGACGAAGAGGAACGGGCCGGTGCCATTGACCTTGGTCCGGGGCGCTGCCTGATCGGCGCCCAGGTCCTTCGCCGCGTAGATCAAGTTCCAGGGCGAAGCGAAGTGTTCGAGCATCGACGCGTTCACCGCCTTCATCTTGAAGATGACGGTGAGCGGGTCCGGGGTCTCGATCGTGTCGATGTCGGCGAAGGTCGCCTTGCGCGTCGAGACCACGCCCTGCGGCGGATTGCGCAGGCGGTCATAGGTTGCCTTGATGTCGGCCGATGACAGCACCGTGCCGTCGGCGAACTTCACGTTGGGAAGCAGCTTGAACGTATAGGTCATCAGGTCCGGCGCGACCGTCCAGGACTGCGCCAGGTCGCCCTCGACCGAGGGGAACTTGGCCAGGTTGAAGCGCAGCAGCGTCGAGTAGAATGGCCCGGCGAGGTGCAGCGTGGCGTAGGTGTCGCTGGCGTGCGGATCGTAGTGCGGCGCCTCCGCGCTGATCGCGAAGTTCAATGTCCCGCCACGCTTCGGTTTGGCCTGGGCGTTGGCGGTCGCGGTGTCCCAATGAATGCCGCCCATGCCGAGGGCGAAGGCCCCGGCCATGCCCTTCAGCGCCGTTCGTCGTGTCGTCATAGCGTTTCCTCCTGTGCTGCCGTTCTTGCCGTCATTGTCCTCGGTCATCAGACCTTGATGCAGGCGGCATAGTGTCCCGGTCGCTTCTCTTCCAGGGGCGGGATGACCTCCCGGCACTCCTGGCTGGCCAGCGGACAGCGGGTATTAAAGACGCATCCGGTCGGCGGGGCCAGATGGCTCGGCAGCTCGCCATGGATCAGCCGCGGCGCCCGGGCCTTCTCGACCGTCGGGTCGGGCACCGGCGCTGCGTCCAGCAGGATCTTGGTGTAGGGGTGCAGCGGCTCGCGATAGATCGTGTCGCGATCGGTGATCTCCATGATCCGGCCGAAATACATCACCACCACCCGCATCGAGATGTGGCGCACCACCGCGAGGTCGTGGGCGATGAACAGATAGGCCAGCCCGAGGCGCTGCTGCAGGTCTTCCAGCAGGTTGATGATCTGTCCCTGGATCGACACGTCGAGCGCCGACACCGCCTCGTCGCAGACGATGAACGACGGCTCCATGGCGAGCGCGCGGGCGATGCCGACGCGCTGGCGCTGACCGCCGGAAAGCTGGTGCGGATAGCGCTCGCCGAGCTCCGGACGCAAGCCGACCTGGCCGAGCAACTGCCCGACGCGCTCCTGCGCGGCGCGCCGGTCGGCCACGAGCTTATAGACACCAAGCGGCTCGCCAATGATCTGCTCGACCGTCATGCGCGGATTGAGCGACGAGTACGGGTCCTGGAAGATCACCTGGATCTTGCGGCGGATGGTCTGCATCTCGCTCGGCGAGGCGGTGAGCAGATTGGTGCCTTCGAACGCGATCTCGCCCGAGGTCGGTTGCTCGAGCCGCAGGATCAGCCGGCCGACCGTGGTCTTGCCGCAACCGGATTCGCCGACCAGCCCCAGCGTCTCGCCGGGATAGATCGAAAAGCTCACATCCTCGACCGCGCGCACCACCGTCTTCTTGCGTCCAAGCTTGGCGCGGACCGGAAAATGCTTGGTGAGATTGCGCACCGACAGCAGCGGCTCGCTGCGCTGCGCGTCGATCTGCTGTTTGCCGGTTCCGCTCGCGGCCCAGGCGATCGAGCCCGCGGCGATCTCCGCGTGGCGATGGCAGCGCGAGACGCCGCCGGTGTCGGTGGGAAACAGCGGCGGTTCGACGTCGCAGATCTCGATGCGGAACGGACAGCGCGGCGCGAAGCGGCAGCCGGGCGGTGCGCTGGCGAGGTTCGGCACCAGTCCCTCGATGGTTTCGAGCTTGGCGCCGCGCGGACGGTCGAGCCGCGGCACCGAACGCAGCAGGCCCATCGAGTACGGATGACGCGGACGGTGGAACACCGCTTCGGCCGGCCCCTGTTCGGCCATGCGCGCGGCATACATCACGATCACGCGGTCGGCGTAGCGCGCCACCACGCCGAGGTTGTGGGTGATGATGATCAGCGCGATGTTGAGCTTGCGCGACAGGTCCTTCATCAATTCGAGGATCTGCGCCTGGATGGTGACGTCGAGCGCGGTGGTCGGCTCGTCGGCGATGATCAGCTTCGGATTGCAGGCGAGCCCGATGGCGATCATCACCCGCTGGCGCATGCCGCCGGAGAACTGGTGCGGATACTGGTCGAGCCGGCCGTCGGCGTCGGGGATGCCGACGAGCTGCAGCAGCTCGATGGCGCGGGCCCGCGCCTGCGCGTCGTCCATGCCCATGTGAATCGTCAGCGGCTCGGTGATCTGCAGCCCGATGGTGAGCAGCGGATTGAGCGAGGTCATCGGCTCCTGGAAGATCATCGAGATGTCGCGACCGCGAATCTCGCGCATCTCTTCGTCGTCGAGCTCGAGCAGATTGCGGCCGTCGAAGGTGATGCGGCCCCTGGTGTGGCCGGTGAGCCGCGGCAGCAGCCGCATGATCGCCAGCGCCGACACCGACTTGCCCGAGCCGGACTCGCCGACGATGGCGACGACCTCGCCGCGGCCGACCTGGAAGCTCAGGCCTTCGACGGCGCGCACGATGCCGCGCGAGGTCGTGAAATGGACGTGCAGATCCTCGACATCAAGCAGCGTCGATGTATCGGCAGGTCGTGAAATGACTTGAGACTGCGCTTCCACCAAAACCCCGGCGTGTATTTTTATTGCCCGGCGCAGCTATAGCCGATTGAAAGCCCCACCACCACGTTTGAAACGATACCTGGACGCATCGTCGCAGGCAGCGATTCCTGGGGAATATCTACGGGATGGCCAAGACG
>CAMDEB010000240.1 GCA_945893085.1 Rhodoplanes serenus
TCCACGTCTTGGCTGCGAATGAAGGCGTGGATGGCCGGGACACGCCCGGCCATGACGTTGATCGGGCAATGTCCAAATTGTGAGTAACACCATGGCCGAAGACTTCCTGAAAAACCCCCTCTCCCTCTTCGACATCAAGGGCAAGACCGCGATCGTCACCGGCGCGACCGGCGCGTTCGGGGCGCTGGCCGCCAAGGTGCTGGCGGGCGCCGGCGCCAATGTCGTCGTCTGCGCCAACAACGCGACCGAGTTGAAGAAGGTCGCGGCCGATTGCGATGCGCTCGGCGGCGGCAAGTCGCACGTCGTCAACAAGCGCCCGAACTCGGAGGAGAACTGCGCCACCATCGTCAACGCCGCGACCGACCGGTTCAAGAGCGTCGACATCCTGGTGGTCGCGTCCGGCCAGAACAAGGTCAACAAGATCGTCGACCAGAAGGCCGAAGACTTCCTCGACGTGATGGACGCCAACGTCACCCAGTCGTGGCTGATGGCGCGCGCCGCCGGCCGGCAGATGCTCAAGCAGGGCAAGGGCGGCAAGGTGATCCTGATGTCGTCGGCGCGCGGGTTGCTCGGGCACCCCGCCGGCTACACCGCCTATTGCGCATCGAAGTCGGCGATCGACGGCATCACCAAGGCGCTCGGCTGCGAGTGGGGCGACACCGGCATCACCGTCAACGCGCTCGGGCCGACGGTGTTTCGCTCGCCGCTCACCGCCTGGATGTACGAGGACACCGACCGCGCCAAGGACGTGCGCAAGGGCTTCCTGGCCCGCGTGCCGAAGGGCCGGCTCGGCGAGCCGTCCGATCTGGCGGGGCCGTTGCTGTTCCTCGCCTCGAAGGCGTCGGACTTCTACACCGGTCATATCCTCTACGCCGACGGCGGCTACACCGCGGGATGATTCTCTTCTTGCGAAAAATCGAAGGTGTGTGTCCCGGGCGCAGCGCAGCACGAAGTGATGCGCTGCAGACCCGGGACCCAGCTTCCTTTTTTAACCGGGGGTCCCGCATCTGCGGTGCACCGCTGCGCGCTGCACCGCGTGCGGGACACGCGCGGCGAGGTTTGTGAATGAGCAAAGCGCGCATCGCCGTCATTGGCGCGGGTCTCATGGGGCACGGCATCGCGCAGGTGTTCGCGCTTGCCGGCCACGATGTCACGATCACCGATTCGTTCGCCGCCAATCTCGACACGGTGAAGTCGCGGATCGCCACCAACCTTCGCGACCTCGGCGACGACGAGAAGGCCGTCGAGCGCGTGCGTCCGGTCGCGGCGCTCGCCGACGCCGTGCGCGAGGCGGATTTCGTGGTCGAGGCGGTGCTGGAAGACATGCCGCTCAAGCAGCGCATCTTCGGCGAGATCGAACAGCACGTGCGGCCCACCACCATCCTCGCCAGCAACACCTCGGTGATGCCGATCACCCAGATCATGCAGGGTCTGCGCAACCGCGCGCGTGCGCTTGGCACGCACTGGTGGAACCCGCCGTTCCTGGTGCCGCTGGTCGAGGTGATCGGCACGCCATGGACGTCATCGGGGGCCATCGACTTCACCATGAAGCTGCACGCCGATGCGGGGAAAATGCCGGCGCACGTGAAGAAGGACGTGCCGGGCTTCATCGGCAACCGGCTGCAGCACGCGCTGTGGCGCGAGGCCATTTCACTGGTCGAGAACGGCATCTGCGATGCCGAGACGGTGGACACCGTGATCAAGGCGGCGTTCGGCCGGCGGCTGGCGGTGCTCGGCCCGCTGGAGAACGCCGATCTGGTCGGCACCGACCTGACGCTGGCCATTCACAAAACCGTGCTGCCCGACATCGAGGCGCGGCCGGGGCCGTCGCCCTATCTGGAGCGGCTGGTCGCCGAGGGGAAGCTCGGATTCAAGTCGGGCGAGGGCTTCCGCACCTGGACGCCGGAGCAGCAGGCGGCGCTGCGGGCCAAGGTGCTACAGCATCTCAAGAAGGCGCGCGAAAACGACGCGGGTTAGCGCGTGCCGCCCACACCGACCTCATGCTGAGGAGCCGCGCGTAGCGCGGCGTCTCGAAGCATGGGCTGCGGTCCGCGTCCCATCCTTCGAGACGCGCCCACGCAAGTCGGCCTTGGCCGACTTGCGCATTTATATTGCCGATGTCGGGTAAACCCGACATCGGTGGGCGCTCCTCAGGATGAGGCGGTGCAAGCGTTAGGACGCCCCGATTGGGTTTGCGCTGAAGCCATTTAGCGAATATTTTCAAGGCAACAACAGGCGGCGGTTCCGGCCGCGCCGCGCAATCCAAGGAGTTCCTCATGACCCAAATCCGCTCGATGGCACAGCCGGTCCAGCGCCGCCCCGGCGAGCTCGGCGTGCATTCGCTCGATCAGTTCAACTTCATGGTTCCCGACCTGAAAGCCGCCGAAAAATTCTACGGCGATTTTGGTCTCAACCTGAAGGAAGAGAACGGCTCGATCAGCCTCTACACCCATGGTCATCCGCACCGCTGGGGCAGCGTCTCCGAAGGCCCGCGCAAGAAATTGCAGTTCATTTCCTTTGGCGCCTTCGAAGAGGACATGCCGAAGTTCGAAGCGCGGCTGCAGCAGTTGCGCATCGAGCGGCTCGATCCGCCCAAGGGCTTCGAGTCGAACGGCCTCTGGTTCCGCGATCCGGCCGGCATGCTGCTGGAGATCCGCGTCGCCGAGAAAAGTTCGCCCAACGAGAAGTCGGCCAACGATGTCTACGGCGGCCAGCCCGGCCGGCAGAACGCGCCGAACCGCAGCAAGGCGCCGCGGGTGCATCCGCGCCGGCTCGCGCACGTCCTGGTGTTCACCACCGACATTCCGAAGACCATCGAATTCTACAGCAACGTGCTCGGCATGCGGCTGTCGGACCGCTCCGGCGACATGATCGCCTTCATGCACGGCATCCACGGCAGCGACCATCACATGCTGGCGTTCGTGAAGTCGGACGCGCCCGGCCTGCACCACCTGAGCTGGGACGTGCCCTCGATCAACGACATCGGCCTCGGCGCGAACCACATGGCCGACAAGGGCTTCACCGCGGGATGGGGGCTTGGCCGGCACGTGCTCGGCTCGAACTTCTTCCACTATGTCCGCGATCCGTGGGGTTCTTACGCGGAGTATTCCTCCGACATCGACTACGTCCCGATCGAGATGGACTGGAAGGCGCAGGATCACCCACCGGAGGATTCGTTCTACGTCTGGGGGCCGACCCCGCCGGAGGACTTCGCCTTCAACCACGAGGCGGTGAAGTAGGGCCGCCGCTTCATATCGCTCCAAGCTCGCACAGCCCGCTGCCACACCGGCCGCGGGCTGTGGTATTTTTGCAGGATAGAAACGGGGGAGGACATCATGGAACGCCCACCGCAGCCGATCATGGACAAGCGCGGCGAGCCGCACGTGCGCCGCTTCAGCGAGCAGCGCTGGACGCTCGACAACATCATCCGTGCTAACGGCATCGACTGGGATCAGCCGCGCTCGATCTACATCAGCGCGCCCTGCGGCGTGGAGGGCACCGCCGACATCGCCGGCGTGCGCGAGCGCGTCAAGAAGATGGCCGACATCGCGCCGGCGTTCGAGGCCGTGGCGCGCCGCCGCGAGGCCAAGGCGAAGGCCGCCGAGGAGGCGGGCAACCAGGTCACCGCGCGCGACAATTACTTCATGGCGGCGGTGTACTGGGGCGCGGCGCAATGGCCCTACGACCAGAACGACGAGGCGAACGTCGCCTGCCACCTGAAGAAGCGCGAGTGCTACACCAAGTACGCCGTCCTCGCCGATCACAAGGTCGAGGCGGCTTGGATTCCGTTCAAGGACACCGCGCTGCCGGCGTGGTTCCACCTGCCGCCGAACTACCAGGGCGGCAAGATCCCGGTGGTGATCTCGGTGCCCGGCATGGACAGCTACAAGGAGATCCAGGTCGCGCTCTACGGCGACCGCTATCTCAACCGCGGCTTCGCGGTGCTGTCGCTCGACGGGCCGGGCCAGTACGAAGCGCCGATGCTCGGCATCTACTTCAGCATGGAGAACTGGGTCGCTACGGGTAAGGCGGTCTGCGACTGGCTCGCCAAGCGGCCGGAGATCGACATGACCAAGGTCACCTGCTCCGGCACCAGCTTCGGCACTTTGTTCGGCACCATCCTCACCGCGAACGAGCCGCGCGTCTCCGCCTGCGCGGTGACGTCGGTGTGCCACGAGCCCGGCTGCCACACGATCTTCGAAGAGGCGTCGCCCACGTTCAAGAAGCGCTTCATGTACATGTCGGGCATCACCGACGAGGCCGAGTTCGACAAGATGCGCCAGGGCATGACCTGGGAGGGCCACGCCGACAAGATCAAGGTGCCGTACCTCTGCGTCGCCGGCGAGTTCGACGAACTGAGCCCGGTCGAGCACTCCGAACGGCTGGTGCGGAGCGTCAAGGGACCGAAGCGCATGGTGGTCTATCAGGAGTCGCGCCATTCGGTTGGCAACGTGCCGGCGGCGAACCTCGGGCCGTTCCCGCCGATCCTGGTCGCCGACTGGCTCGCCGAGCGCGCCGCCGGCAAGCCGTTCCCGAGCGAGCACTGGTATGTGCGGAGCAACGGCCAGATCGACAAGAAGCCGCTTTAGCAGCATTCAACACAGGGATTGAATTCATGGAGCTTGGACTCACCGGGCGCGTCGCGCTCGTCACCGGCGCGAGCAAGGGCATCGGCCGCGCCATCGCGTTGACGCTCGCCGCCGAGGGCATGGACGTGGCGGTGGTGGCGCGCAACCGCGAGCAGCTCGAAGCGGTGCGCAAAGAGATCGAGGGCAAGGGCCGCAAGGCATTGGTTCATGCCGCCGACCTCAGCGATCCTGCGGCGGCGGCGGCCGCGATCGACGCGGCGGTCAAGCAGTTCGGCAAGCTCGATCTGCTGGTCAACTGCGCCGGCGCCACCAAAGGCGGCAGCTTTCTCACGCTGACCGACGCCGACTGGAACGATAGCTTCGGGCTGAAGTTCTTCACCTACATCCGGATGTCGAAGCTCGCCTGGCCGCATCTCAAGGCGACGCGCGGCGGCATCGTGCACATCGCCGGCATCGCCGGCCGTACCGGCCAGAGCGGGTTCGACGCGGTCGGCACGGTCAACTCGGCGCTGGCGCTGTTGACCAAGGCGATGGCCGACCGCGGCGTGATGGATGGGGTGCGCGTCAACGCGATTCATCCCGGCACGGTGGCGACCGATCGCCTGACCGCACGGCTGGACCGCGCCATGGCCGCGAACAAGGTCTCCAAGGACGAGGCGCTGAAGACGCTGCTGGCCGACGAGCGCGTCGAGCGCGCCGGCCAGCCGGAGGAGGTCGCGGCCCTGGTGGCGATGATCGCCAGCAAGCCGCTGGAGTTCATGCAGGGCGCGGTGGTGGATTTCGACGGCGGGAAGAACCGGGGGTTGTGAGCTCGTCTCTCACAACGGCGTCATGCCCGGCCTTGTGCCGGGCATCCACGCCTTTCTTTTCTGAGCCAAGACGTGGATGGCGGGGACAAGCCCGGCCATGACGTAGAAATAGTCTACGCGCTCGCCTGCATCTCCCGACCCGCGCGCAGGCACCAGTTCTCCCAGGCGCGGTTGAGGGTGTACGGCCCGGTGCGGGCGATCACGGCGTCGATCTCGCCCTTGGTGAGATGCTTGATTTTGCCCATCGGCATCGACTGCATCTGCAATTTCGCGTTCAGCTCGAGATAGTTCGAGACGAACACCGCGTGCCGGATCGAGGTGCCCGCGACCACGGCGCCGTGGCCGCGCATCAGCGCGGCGCGGCCCTTGCCGAGGCGTTTGGCGAGATCGCGGCCCATCGCCATGCTGTTCACCAGCAGCGCGGTGTCGCCGAACTTGTCGTGCGAATCCCACAGCGGCACGTCGTGGCCGATCGACGCGCACATGTGCAGCAGCGGCTTCAGCTTCTTGCCGGTGATGCCGAACGGGATCGTGCTCGGCGAATGGTTGTGCACCACGGACTGGATGTCCGGCCGCATCTCGTAGATCGCGCCATGAATGAATCGCTCGGTGTAGGGCGCGTGCGTGGTCTTGGCCTTCTTCTCGTCGATTGGGTCGCCTTCCAGCGTGAACTCCATGATGTCGGAGGCTTCGATCCGTTCCGGCGCGCGCGCCCGCGACAGCAGGTAGCGGTCCTTGTGCTTCGGATGGCGCACGCTGATGTGGCCGAACGAGTCGACGATGCCCTCGTTGGCGAGAATGCGATTGGCGGTGACGATCTCGTCGATGAGGTCGAACGGTTTGGCCATGGGAGGAGTCCTTTCTCAGAAGTGAAAAGAAAATCAGGGTGTCGAGATTCACCTAGCGCCGCTGCGCGACCTTGGCCGGCGCCGCGACGCCGGCGCGGAGCGCCGGCATCACCTCGGCCGAAAACAGCGCGACCGAGCGCAGCAATTCCGCAAGCGACAGGTCGCCGAACGCCATGTGTCCGACCAGGTAGTTGGCGCCGCTGTCTGTGAGCTGCGGCGCGAGGAACGCCCGCACCGTGTCGGGCGATCCGGCGATGCCGACGCCGCTCTTCATCAGCGCATCGAAATCGGCCGGCCGCTCGCCCAGCAAAGGCGCCGTGCCGTGCAGCTTGTGCAGGTGGTTGAAGCTCGTCAGCCATCGCAGATAGGCGCGGCGCGCGATGCCGAGCGCCGCCTCGTCGCTGTCGCCGACGACGATGAACCGCACCATGCCCATCTTCGGCGTCGGCACGGCCGTGCCTTGTACCTCGCGCCAGATTTCGCGATAGCGGGCGATGGTGGCGCGCGTCGTCGCCGGCACGTCGTTGTTGACCATGTGCAGGCCCTTGCGCGCGGCGCGCTCGGCGCTGTCGGGCGAATGCGCGCCGTACCACAGCGGCGGGTGCGGCTTCTG
>CAMDEB010000241.1 GCA_945893085.1 Rhodoplanes serenus
GACAGCCTGCTGCCGCACCTGCGCGACGGCCAGCTCCTGGTGCTGCGATCGACGCTCTATCCGGGCACCACCGACTGGATCGACGCCCACATCAAGCGGCAGGGCCGCAACCTCAAGCTCGCGTTCTGTCCCGAGCGCATGGTGCAGGGCAACGGCATCGAAGAGCTGAGCCGCATGCCGCAGATCGTCAGCGGCACCTCGCCGGAGGCCGAACGCGAGGCCGCCGAGCTGTTCCGGCCCATCGTCTCCGAGCTGGTGATGGTCAAGCCGATCGAAGCCGAGTTCGCCAAGCTGTTCAACAATGCCTACCGCTACATCGAATTCGCCGTCACCAACCAGTTCTACCTGATCGCGCAATCGGCCGGCCTCGACTACAACCACATCCTGCAGGCGATGAAGCACAACTATCCCCGCGCCAAGAACATTCCGACGCCGGGATTCGCCGCGGGACCTTGCCTGGTCAAGGACACGATGCAGCTTCTCGCCTTCGCGCGGAACGAATTTGCGCTCGGCAACGCCGCCATCATGGTCAACGAGGGCCTGCCGCTGCACGTCATCGAGGACCTGCGCCGGAAATACGATCTCTCCAAGATGACGATCGGACTGCTCGGCATGGCGTTCAAGGCCGACAGCGACGACGTGCGCGCGTCGCTGAGCTACAAGCTCAAGAATGCACTCATGAGCATCGCCCACGAGGTGCTGACCACCGATCCGTTCGTCACCACCGATCCCGAGCTGCTGCCGCTCGACGAGACGATCGCGCGCAGCGACCTGCTGATCCTGTGCACGCCGCACCGCAGCTACAAGAGCGCCGATCTCAAGGGCAAGCCGGTGGTCGATGTCTGGGGGCTGCTCGAGAACGCGAACCTCGTCACCTGAACGATGGCTGCGCAGCTCGACATCGTCATCCCGGTCTACAACGAAAAAGACAACATTCTCAAAGTGCTCGGCGCACTGGCGCGCGAGCTGAAGACGCCGGCCCGCGTGCTGATCTGCTACGACCTGCCGGACGACGACACCCTGCCCGCCGTGCGCGACAATCCGGATGTCCATGCCGGGCTGCCGGCGGAGTTCGTGCGCAACCATGGCCGCGGCGCGCATTCGGCGGTGATGGCCGGGTTCAAAGCCAGCGACGCGCCGCTGGTGGTGGTCTATCCCGCCGACGACGATTTCAACGCCGCGATCCTCGACCGCATGGTGACGCAGGCGCGCACCGGCTGCGACATCGTCTGCGCCAGCCGCTTCATGCCCGGCGGCACGATGCAGGGCTGCCCGTGGCTCAAGGCGACGCTGGTGCGGACCGCGGCCTTCACCCTGCATCATCTCGCGCGTCTGCCGACCCGCGACCCGACCAGCGGGTTCCGCATGTTCTCGCGGCGCGTGATCGATCGCATCCCGGTCGAGTCGACGCAGGGTTTCTGCTACAGCATCGAGCTCCTGGTGAAGACGCACCGGCTCGGCTGGCGCATCGCCGAGGTGCCGGCGCGCTGGTTCGAGCGGACCAAGGGCGCGAGCCGGTTCAAGGTGCTGAGTTGGCTGCCGGCCTATCTGCGATGGTACGCTTACGCCTTCGCCACGACCTTCCTGCGGCGTCCGCCCGCCAGCGTCGTGCTGAAGCCCGAGCGGACCTGAACCGAGTGCATGGGATGGCTGAAGACTGGCCCAAGATTCGCGCCCGCCGCACCACCCGCGTGTCGCCGTGGGTGGAGTTGATCGAGCGCGACGTCGAGTTCGCGCCCGGCGAGCCGGTGCAGGTCTATCACGCGGTCGGCCAGGCGGATTACATCGCGATCCTTGCGATCACGCCAGACGGACGAATTCCGATCGTGCGGCAATACCGGCCGGCGCTCGAGGCCTTCACCTGGGAGCTGCCGGCGGGCCTGGTCGATCCGGGCGAGGACCCGGCGGAAACCTGCCGCCGCGAGTTGCTAGAGGAGACCGGCTTCACCACCCGCTCGGTGCGCGCGCTCGGCAGTAATGTCCCGTGCAGCGGGCGGCTGAGCAATCGTGTTCATTCGTTTTTCGTCGAGACCGGCGAGCGCAGCACCGATTTCACGCCGGAGCGCGACCTCACTGTCGACGTCATCACGCAGACCGAACTGGTGCGGCTGATCAAGGCCGGTGAGTTCGTGCAGCAACTGCACATCGGCACGCTGCTGATGGCCGAGCTGCAATCGCTGCTGAAGCTGCCGCGCTGAAATTCAGACGCGCGGCGCGATGCCCGCGGCAACCGCCCAGCCATCGAGAATGCGGGCGAGCCATGCCCAGCCCGGCAGCCCCTCGAACCGCTTCATCGGTTCCGGAAACCGGCGCCGCAACAGATCGGCGCCCTCGTCGCGCATCCAGACCACGCAGACCAGCATGGTGAGGAACCAGGTCAGGTAGTAGTAGCGGTCGTAGGACAGGTAGAACAGCGCGACCGAATGCTGCGCGAGCGTCGCGAAGGCCACGAGCCGCAGCCACGGGTCGAAACGCCGTTGCAACCCGACGCGCACCAGCACGGCCACGGCGAGCGCGTTCAGCGGGATCATCAGGAACGATTCCGACGGGCCGGCCAGCCAGCGCGCGATCTGCAACAGTCCGCGCGTGACATGCTCGCCGGCGAAATCGAGCCGCAGCAATTCCCCCAACGCGGCGACATAGGCCGATGGCGGCATCGGCAGCGCCTCCGCGATGGTGGCGTTGGCGCTGAACAGCACGAACACGCCGCCGAACACCCAGTTGTGCAGCGCCATGCCCAGCACCGGCAGGAAGCCGATGCAGAGACCGGCGACGCGGACGACTTGCCGTTGCCACAGCGCCGCGACGCCGGCGCCGCCCAGCAGAACGCCCGCCGCCGGCGCGAGATTGGGCCGCAGGAACAGCGCCAGCGCGAACAGCAGGCCCGCGCCGAACGCCGGCGCAAAGCGGGCATCCGGGCCATCGGCGGTGCGGCCCAGGAGAACGATGAGACCTGAGAGGAACACAACCGCCGCCGCCGGATCGGCGAAGCCGCGCGCGGCCCATTTCGCATAGTGGAAGAAGCTCGAGCCGAACAGCGCGCCGACCGGGATCGCGAGGAAGACCAGCGTCAGCGCCAGCGCTGCGCGCGGCGATAGGAACCGCCGGAACACCGCCAGCGCCACGAACGGCAGCGTCAGCAGCAGCGACAGATAGCCGAGGAAGCTGTCGCCGAAAATGAAACGCTCCAGCGCCCGGAAATAGCGAAAGCCCGGGCCGCCGTAAAAGAACACCTTCTCACCGCCTTCGAGCGCCGACGCGAAATTTCCTTGCATCAGATGTTGCGCGATGAGACGCCCGACCCCCTCATAGAACAGGCCGTCGTCGCCGCCCTCGAACGGGCGAATGCCGCCGATGAAGCTGGCGTCGTTCAACAGCACGATCGCCAGCGCAATACCGACGAAGGTGAACGGCAGCGCCAGCCGCCGCCTGTCCCATCGCACCAGCAGGCCCAGCACCGCGAACACGGCCGCCAAAGACAGGACCGGCGCAACGAGCTGATGCAACGTCACCGTCAGGGTCGGCAACAGCTTCATCCGCAGCGGCGCGTCCTTCATGATCGACACGCCGAACACGCGCCGGCCGACGTCGCCCAGCTCGATCGTCCGGCAGGCCGGCTCGACGTGACGCCACCGGACGAAACGCTCGCCGGCGCCCTCCCACAGCACCTCGCCCTGCCAGCACAGGCGGCTGCCGACGAACGCCGACGGGAACCGGTACATCACGAAAAACGGCATGGTGAGCTGCCAGGGATGCAGCACCGCATCGAGCCCGCGCTCGCGCGAGCCGCGCTGCACGTCGCTCCTGCCGCTGTACCAGTTGTATTGCCGCTCGTTCACGAACCCGAGCCGCAGCCAGACCGCGTCGGAGAAATCGATATCGATGACGCGGCGCGAATACGCGGGCCGGTCGTAGATGCCGTCGGCGGAAAAGGCGAAGGCGCGGTCGGGACCCGGAGACTGGCGCCAGCAGCCGGGCGCGTCGCGCGCGCAGCGGCGCTCCGGCGGATATTCCGCGTCGAAGCCGGCGGCCATGAAGCGGAACACCTCGGTCGGCAAGCCGGCTTCGAGCGCGCGGCCCTGCTCCTCGGCCAGGAAAACGTTGTGGCCTTCCTCAATGCGCGGCGCCGGCACCAGGACCTGCCCGAGCATCGCGACGCCGACGACCGCCATGGCCGCAAGCCAGGCCCCGGGCTGCATCGTCACCGCACTGGCGGAGATCGCGACGGCCGCGAGCAGCAGCAGCGCATAGCCGAACAGGTCGTTGATCGGCAGCCCGAGCGCGGCGATCACCAGCGCCAGCACCGCAAGCCTGCGCCAGAGGCCCGTCGGGTGAGGACTGTCGGGGGACGGGATCAAGGTCGAGCTCGCGCCGGTTCGCCGGACCGTATCGCCCCGCCCTTGGGGTTGTCGATGATCTCTTGACCGGCGCGGCCTTGCCAATCAGATTGCGGCCGCATCGGCCGGGTCGATCGGCCAGTCCATTTCAGCGAAGCCGCAGGGAGCCGTCTTGATCCGCGTCGGCATCGTGGGCAGCAATTACGGACGGCTTGTCCAATTGCCGGCGTTTCGCCTCGATCCCCGCTGTCAGGTCACGGCGCTGGCCGGCAGCGATGCGGCGCGGACCGCGGACCTGGCGCGCGCATCGGGCATCGAACATGCCTTCGCCGCCTGGCCGCAACTGGTCGAGAGCGACGCCGTCGATGCCATCGCCATCGCCACGCCGCCGCGGCTGCAGCCGGAGATCGCACTGGCCGCGTTGCGGCTCGGCAAGCCGGTGTTCGCCGAGAAGCCGATGGCCGGCGACCTCGAAGCAGCGGCGGCGATGCTGCGGCAGGCCGGCGCCACGCCGACCATGGTCGATTTCAACTTCACCGAGGTCATGGCCTGGCAAAAGGCCAAGGCCATGCTGGACGACGGCGCCGTCGGCCGGTTGCGCCATGTCATCGTCAACTGGAACGTCGAGAACAACGCGACGCGGCTGCGGCTCAAGCACTGGAAGACCAACGCCGAGGCCGGCGGCGGCGCGCTCGGCAATATCGCCAGCCATTCGCTGCACGCGTTCGAATGGTTCTGCGGCCCGATCACCGGGCTGTCGGCGCGGCTGTCCGGATTGCCCGACGATCCGGCGATGGAGACGACGGTGTCGCTCAGCCTCGCCTTCCGATCCGGCGCCGCCGGCCACTTCGCCATGAGCTGCGCGTCGTATCTCGGCACCGGCCATCGGATGGAATTCTACGGCGAGGACGGCACGCTGGTGCTGGCGAACCCGACCTCCGACTACATGCGCGGCTTCACGGTGAGCCACGCGCGGCGGCCGGCGGAGGCGCTGGTGCCGGTCGCGGTCGACGACGATCCGCTCGACCGGCAATTCCCGACCGAGACCCGGATCGCGCCGGTGTCGCGGCTTATGCATCGGTTTCTCGATGCGATCGAGCAGCGCCGGCCGGCGGTGCCCGGCTTCGCCGAGGGCTACCGGGTGCAGGTGCTGCTCGATGCGGTGCGCCGCTCGCACGCGGCCGGCCACTGGATCGAGATCGCGGAGCACAACCCATGAGCCGCATCCTGGTCACCGGCGGCAGCGGCTTCATCGGCTCGGCACTGGTGAAGGCGCTGGTCAAGGACGGCAATGCGGTCCGCGTGCTCGATGACAACTCCCGTGGCGCGCCGCGGCGGCTCGCTGACGTTGCGAAGGACATCGAGTTTGTCGCCGGCGATGTCCGCGATCCGCAAGCCGTGCTGAATGCCGTGCGCGGCGTGGACGAGGTGCATCACCTTGCCTACGTCAACGGCACGGAATTCTTCTACAGCCAGCCCGACCTGGTGCTCGATGTCGGCGTGAAAGGCATGCTCAACGTGGTCGATGCCTGCCGCAGCCTGGAGGTCGGCCGGCTGGTGCTGGCCTCAAGCTCGGAGGTCTACCAGACGCCGCCGGCGATCCCGACCGACGAGACCGCGCCGCTGGTGGTGCCCGACCCGACCAACCCGCGCTATTCCTACGGCGGCGGCAAGATCATCAGCGAATTGATGGCGATCAACTACGGCCGAAAGTATTTCGAGCGCGTGCTGATCTTCCGCCCGCACAATGTCTACGGGCCGGACATGGGCTTCGAGCACGTCATTCCGCAGTTCGCGCTGCGCCTGAAGAAGGCGGCGGCGCAGCACCCGCAAGGCAAGCTGCCGTTCGAAATCCAGGGCGACGGCAGCCAGACCCGCAGCTTCTGCCACGTCGACGATCTGGTGCGCGGCGTCATGGTGATGCGCGCCAAGGGCGAGCATCTCGGCATCTACCACGTCGGCACCACCGAGGAGGTCAGCATGGCCGAGCTGGCCGGGTGCATCGCCGCGCACGCCGGGCGCGAGATCGCGCTGGTCGAGCGTCCCGCGCCGGCGGGCGGCACCCAGCGGCGCTGTCCCGACATCGGCAAGCTGCAGAAGCTCGGCTATGCGCCACAGACGCCGCTGGCGAAGGGCCTGCCGCCGACCGTCGACTGGTACTGGGCGAACGAAAGCCTTGCACCAAAAGCCTAGCCCAAGGCATCACATTCGCGACCCAGGAGCCTCCCGGTGCCACATCAGTTTCCGACCAAAGTCGCCCGCGCCGCCGGCAGCGGCGGAAGTGTCCCGGTCGAATGCTGCCAGATTTGCAGCAACGAGAAGCTCGAGACGGTGGTTTCGCTCGGCTACATGCCGCCGGTGAACCAGATGGTCCCGGTCGGCCAGGTGCAGACACAGTTGCCGTGGTTCCCGACCAACCTGCTCTATTGCGGCGAATGCGAGCTGGTGCAGCTCGGCCTCGCCGTCGATCCGACCATCATCTTCCCGCCGGAATATCCCTACACCAGCGGCAT
>CAMDEB010000242.1 GCA_945893085.1 Rhodoplanes serenus
TGCGCGGGTTGGCCCACAGCACGGTCGCCACCACGATCCCACACAGGATCATCAGCCCGCCCATGGTCGGCGTGCCGGCCTTGCTGAGGATGTGCGATTGCGGACCGTCGGTGCGGATCGGCTGGCCCTTGCCCTGGCGGATGCGCAGATGGTCGATGATCCACGGCCCGAACAGGAACACGAACACCAGCGCCGTCAGCATCGCCCCGCCGGTGCGCACCGTGAGGTAGCGGAACACGTTGAAGATCGAAATCGTGCCGGAGAAATCGGCCAGCCAATAAAGCATCGGATCAACCTTGCGCTTGCGCCTCGAGCCGGGCGTCGTGAGAGGAATACTGACGCGTCAACGCCTTGACGATGGGACCCATCTTCGAGCCGAGCGAACCCTTGACCATGACCGCATCGCCCGCGCGCACTGCGCCCAGCACATCGGCCTCGAGCGCCGCGGATGTCTCCGCATAGCCGCCCCGGCGCTCCGAGGGAAGGGCTTCCCACAACGAGCGCATCAGCGGACCGGAGCAGAACACCAGATCGGCGGCGTTGCCGACGACCGCCTCGATCAGCGAGCGATGCAGTTCGGACCCCTTCGCGCCCAGCTCCAGCATGTCGCCGAGCACGGCGATGCGCCGGCCCTGCGGGCCGACCGCGGCCTGGCCGAGCAGCGCCAGGGCTGCGCGCATCGAGGCCGGATTGGCGTTGTAGCTCTCGTCGATCAGCAGCGCGGTGCCGCCGGGCAGCTTGAGCGTCATGCGCGCGCCGCGGCCGCTGGCGGGTTGCAGGTCTTGCAGCGCCAGCGCCGCGAGCGCGAGATCGGCGCCGGCCAGCGCCACGGCCGCCAGCACCGCCAGCGAATTCATCACCAGATGGCGGCCCGGCGCGCCGAGCTTGTAGGTGACATGGGTGCCGAGGATGCGGGCCTGCACCGTCGAGCTGTCGGGCTGCAATGCGTATTTGACGAGCCGCGCCTCGGCCTTGGCGTGCTCGCCGAACGAGACGATGTTCTGCACGCCCGCGCTCTTCGCAGCCTTCTGCAGCCGCGCGAACTGCGGATTGTCGCGGTTGATCACCGCCGCGCCGCCGGGCTCGATGCCCTCGAAGATTTCCGCCTTGGCGTCGGCGATGGCCTCAAGCGAGCCGAAGAATTCCAGATGCACCGGCTCGATGGTGGTGACGATGGCGACCCGCGGCCGCACCAGCCGGGTCAGCGGCGCGATCTCGCCGGCATGGTTCATGCCCATTTCGAGCACGGCAAAGCGCGCGCTTTGCGGACAGCGCGCCAGCGACAGCGGCACGCCCCAGTGGTTGTTGTAGGAGGCGGCCGAGGCGTGGGTTTCGCCCTCCGGCGACAGCGCGAGACGCAGCGCCTCTTTGGTTCCGGTCTTGCCGACCGATCCGGTGACGCCGATGAATTTTCCCTTGCTGCGCGCGCGCGCGGCGTGCGCAAGATCGGTCAGCCCTTCGAGCACATCGGGCACGATCAGCAGCCGTGCGTCTTTCGGCAGCGCGTCGCGCTTGCGGGCGGCGACCACCGCGAGGCCGGCGCCGGCCTTCAGAGCGGCTTCGACGAACTCGTGGCCGTCGCGGCTGTCGCCGGTGATGGCGAAGAACGCATCGCCGGGCGAGAGCGTGCGGGTGTCGATCGAAATCCCGGAGACGGCTGCCGGCAGCGCACCTTGGGCGCGGGCGCGAATGGCGGCGATGATCGCCTCGACCGTCCAAAGTGGCTCAGTCACCTTGGCGTTCATGCGACCTTGTCCTTGAGCGCCGTCGCCACCGCCTCGTGATCGCTGAACGGCAGCACTCGATCGCCGATGATTTGGCCGCTTTCATGGCCCTTGCCGGCGATCAGCAGCACGTCGCCGGCTTTGAGCGATGCGACGGCGCCGCGGATCGCGTCGAGCCGATCGCCGATCTCGGTCGCGCCCGGCGCGGCCTTGAGGATCGCCGCGCGGATCGCGGCGGGATTTTCGCTGCGCGGATTGTCGTCGGTGACGATGACGCGATCCGCCATTTTCGTTGCAATCGCCCCCATCAGCGGCCGCTTGCCGGCATCGCGGTCGCCACCGGCGCCGAACACCACGATGAGCCGGCCCTTCACGTAAGGCCGCAGCGCCTCCAGCGCCTTCTCCAGCGCGTCGGGCTTGTGCGCGTAGTCGACGAACACCGGCGCGCCGTTGCGCTCGCCGGCGAGATCGAGCCGCCCCTTCGCGCCCTTGAGTTGCTCCAGCGCGCGGAACACCGCAGCCGGTTCGCTGCCGGTCGCAATCGCCAGGCCCGCGGCAACCAGCGCGTTCTCGACCTGGAAGCCGCCGACCAGCGGCAGGCGCAGGCGGAAGCTCTTGCCGCCGTGCTCGACCGTCAACGCCTGCGCGAAGCCGTCGATCGCGGTGTCCATGAGCCGGATGCCGTCGCCGTTGCGGCCGACCGTCATCAGCTTCAAGCCGCGCGCATTCGCGGCCGCGACCACGGCTTGCGCGTGCTCGTGATCGACGTCGATCACCGCTGTGCCGCCGTCGACCACCAGCGATCCAAAAAGCCGGAGCTTGGCCTGGAGATACGCCTCGACGGTCGGGTGGTAGTCGAGATGATCGCGCGTGAGGTTGGTGAAACCGCCGGCCGCCACCCGCACGCCGTCGAGCCGGTGCTGATCGAGGCCGTGCGACGACGCTTCGAACGCGAGATGGGTCACGCCCTCGCCGGCCAGCCGGTCGAGCGTGCGATGCAGCTGCACCGGATCGGGCGTGGTCAGCGTGCCGTATTGCTCGCCCTTGGGCGAAACCACGCCGATGGTGCCGATGCTGGCCGCCTGATGGCCGAGCCAAGCCCAGATCTGCCGGGTGAAGGCCGCGACCGAGGTCTTGCCGCTGGTCCCGGTGACCGCGGCGATCACCGCCGGCTGGCGCGGATAGAGCCGTGCCGCGGCCATCGCCAGCGCCCGCCGCGCATTCGCGACCGGGATGAATTCGGTGCCGGCGGGCAGCGCAGGCGGCTTGCGCTCGGCGACGATCGCGGCGGCGCCGGCCGCAGCGGCCTGCGCCGCGAACGCCAAGCCGTCGGCCTTGGTGCCGGGCACCGCCACGAACACGTCGCCCCGTTTGACCGCGCGGCTGTCCGCCGTCACGCCGGCAACCTCGATGGCGGCGGCGCGCGCGTCGAGCTTGGCGGAATCGGTCAAGAGATCGGCGAGCTTCATGGTCGGCGTCAGTCCAGGGCGCGCCGGTTAAGACTATCGCGCGGCTTTGGCCAAAATAAGCTGTTCGGCCGGCGGCAGATCGAAGCGCGGCTCGATCCCCAGCATCGGCGCGATTCGCGCGATGATCTTGCCAGTGGTCGGCGCGGCGTTCCAGCCGGAGGTGGCGAAGCCGTGGGTTTCCGGCAGGCCCTGCGGCTCGTCCAGCATGACGAGGATCTGGTAGCGCGGCTGATCGGCGGGAAGGACAGCGGTGAACGTGGTCAGCAGCTTGCTCTTGGAATAGCGGCCGCCGACCACCTTCTCCGAGGTGCCGGTCTTGCCGCCGATGTAATAGCCCTTCACGTCGGCCTTGGCCGCCGTGCCCTTCTCGGCATTGAGCCGCATCAGGTAGCGCATCTTCTCGCTGGTTTCCGGCTTGACGACCTGCTTGCCGAGCTTGCGGGCCTCTTCCTCGGTGCGCTTCATGAAGGTCGGCGGGATCAGCAGGCCGCCGTTCATCAGCGCGTTGATGCCCGCCACCGCCTGCAGCGGCGCGACCGAAAGGCCGTGACCGAAGGCGATGGTGACGGTGTTCAACTCGCCCCAGCGCTTCGGCACGATCGGCTCGGCACTTTCCGGCAATTCGGTGCGCAGCCGGTCAAGCTGGCCGAGCTTCCTGAGGAACCACTTGTGATGCTCCACGCCCATGCCGAGCGCCATGCGCGCGGTGCCGATGTTCGATGAATAGGTGAACACCTCGGGCAAGGTGAGCACCCGGTTCTGGCCGTGGTAGTCGCCGATGTTGAACTTGCCGTAGCGCAGCGATCCGCGCGCATCCACCATGGAGGTCAGGTTGTATTTGCCGGAGTCGAGCGCCATCGCCAGCGTGAGCGCCTTGAAGGTCGAGCCGAGCTCGAACACGCCGGTGGTCAGCCGGTTGATGCGCAGCGGATCGTTGGCCTGCTTCGGGCTGTTGGGATCGTAGTCGGGCAGCGAAACCATGGAGATGATCTCGCCGGTGCGCACGTCGACCACCAGGCCGGCCGCGGCCTTGACCTTGAACTTCACCGCCGCGGCGATCAATTCGTCGCGCATCGCATGCTGGACGCGCAGGTCGAGCGCCAGCTCGATCGGTTTCTGCAACCGGTCGGTGGCGAATCCCGCCAGATGCAGCGCCGCGAGCCCGCGGCCGTCGACCCATTTCTCGATGCCGGCGATGCCCTGGTTGTCGATGTTGACGTGGCCGATGAGGTGCGACACCTCGGCGCTGTTGGGATAGACGCGCTTGTTTTCCGCCAGGAAGCCGACGCCGGGAAGGCCGAGATGCCGAATCTCGCGCTGCTGCTTCGGCGAAATCTCGCGCTTGAGCCAGATGAAGCCGCGCTTGGTGCTCAGCCGGTCGCGCAGCTCGCTGGCGTCGAGGTCGGGCAGCACGGCGGTGAGCAGCTCGGTGGCCTCGTCGAGGTCGATGATGCGGCGCGGCTCGGCAAACAGCGAGGGCGCGCGCACGTCGGTCGCAAGGACCTGGCCGTTGCGGTCGATGATGTCCGGCCGCGCGGTCGAGATCCGCTCCTGCGATCCGGCGCGGCGCACGATGTGGCTTTCCGGCACCACCGCAAACATGATCAGCCGCACGGCGATCACACCGTAGACCAGGCCGAACGCCAGGATCGCCAGCCCGACACGCGCCTTGGCCTTGGCGGCGCGATCGACGTTGCCGTACAGCAGCGTGCGCACCAGACGGCGGCGCCAGTGCTCCGCCGGATTCGCGAATGTCTGCTCCGGCGCGGGTTGCGACAGCGCGTCCATCGGCCTACCGGACCTCCACCTGGTCGGGCACGGTGCCGGTCGACTCGGTGTCGGGATTTTCGATCATGGCCGCGATCGCGTCGTCCTTCTCGGGCTGCACGATTTGCGGGGCGCGCTCCGGCAACCGGTCGAGCAGATCGAACTGGGTCGCCTCAAGCGGCCGCAGCGGAAGATGCCGCCGCACCAGGCCCTGCACGCGCGCGGGGTTTTCGAGCTGCGCCCATTCCGCGCGCAGCGCCGCGATGCCGTCGCGCTCGCGCCGCACGTCGCCGCGCATCTTGGCGACGCGCTCGGCGCGCAATGTCGATTCGAACTTGATTTCGTAGACGTAGGCCGCGGCCAGAACCAGCAGGATGAGGACGAAGACATTGAGGATACGCATCTCACCGTCCCTTCATCAGGTCGGCGAGCGAGGGCAGCCGCGGCAGCAGATGCGCGGTGGAATCCAGGCGAACGGGCTGCGCGGTGCGCTCGGCCGAGCGCAGCTTGGCCGAACGCGCGCGCGGATTGTCCGCGATCTCCGCGTCGTCCGCCACGATCGGGCGCTTGGTCAAAAGCTGGAACGTCGGCGCCGGTCCCTCGACCACCGGGGCGTGGCGGGAGCCTAAGCTGACGCGGCCGCGCTCGGTGAGGAACAGCTTGACGATGCGATCCTCGAGCGAGTGGAACGACACCACGACCAGCCGGCCGGACGGCTTGAGCACGCGCTCCGCCGCTTCCAGCCCGGCGACGAGCTCGGCCAGCTCCTCGTTCACGAAAATGCGCAGCGCCTGGAAGCTGCGGGTCGCCGGATGAATCCGGTCCGGCCGCGCATGCACCACGCTGCCGACGATGTCGGCCAGTTGCTGCGTGGTCTGGATCGGCGCGCGGCTGCGCGCGGCAACGATGGCGCGCGCCACCGGGCGGGCGAAACGCTCCTCGCCGAGCGTCGCGATGATGAGCGAGAGATCGCGCTCCGAGGCCACCGCGACCACGTCGGCGGCGCTCGGTCCATCCGCGCCCATGCGCATGTCGAGCGGGCCATCGAGCCGGAACGAGAAGCCGCGTTCGGCCTGGTCGAGCTGCATCGAGGAAACGCCGAGGTCGAGCACCACGCCATCGACGGCGGCGTGGCCGAATTTCTGCGCGACCGAGTCCAGATGCGAGAACTGTTCTTCGATCAGCGTGAGCCGGCCGGCCGCCGCCTGGACCATGTCGGCACCGTGCGCGACGGCGGTGCGGTCGCGGTCGATGCCGATGACGTTCGCGTCCGCTGCCGCGAGGATCGCCCGAGTGTAGCCGCCGGCGCCGAACGTGCCGTCGATATAGATGCCGCCTGCGCGGACATTCAGATGCTCGGTGACGGAGCGCACGAGCACGGGAACGTGACGGGCCAGTCCGCCAGCGACAGCAGAGCCGCCGCTGCCCGCCATCACTCCCGTGCTCCGAGCGGATCTTCCGCCGCTCTCTCGGAGCCCAGGCGGAATGCGCGCCTCGACGTGGCCTCCACGAGCGGCACGCAGAACCGACCGGGCTCCCAGATTCGAAGATTGTGGCCGAGGCCGGCGCAGGCGATCCGCCGCCCCGCGAACTCGGCTGCCGATGCATCGTCCATCATGAAACGGCTCATATTCCTGATGTTTCAACCACTTAAGCCGCAATTTTGGAAAATTTTGGGCTGTCATGGGTTACGTGGGCATCAATGAAAACGCCCGCAGCCGGCGCGCCGCGAACCAAGCGGATTAACGGCGTTTAAGCTTAAGGAATGGTTTGCAAATGGGGTCCGGGCCCAGGTTTTGGCCTTTCCCGGAAAAGGCGGGGTTTCTCATCTCCCGGCTGATTTCCCGCCGCATCCGCCCGCAGCGAAAAGTTCCATGC
>CAMDEB010000243.1 GCA_945893085.1 Rhodoplanes serenus
CTTGCATCGGATGCCTCGCGCTACATGACCGGAGCCAATCTGGTGGTGGACGGCGGCTGGACCGTGATCTGAGGCTGATGACATGAGCCGGGCGAGCATCCCCTATGGCGCCAATTGGCTCGCCGGCGCAGCGGCGGGTGCGGCTGCGGGCGCAACCTTTGAAAAGATCGCGCCCGCCAGTGGCCGCGCGCTCGGCTCGGCCCCGCGATCGGGCCGCCAGGACGTCGACTGTGCGCTGGCGGCGGCCGCGCAGGCGTTCCCCGGCTGGTCGGGGTTCACGCCGGTCCGCCGCGGTCAGATCCTCGATTCCGTCGTCCAGACGATGAAGGCGAAGGCGGCGGAGCTGGCAAAGGTCGTTGCCGCCGAGACCGGAAAATCGATCAAGGACGCCACCGTCGAGGTTGGAGCCGCCATTCAGCAGGGCCAGTTCTTCGCCGCCGAGGGCATGCGGCTCTACGCCCGCTCGCTAACCAGCGGGATGCCGGGAAAATACAGCCATTCGGTGCGCGCGCCGCTCGGCATCTGCGCGCTGATCGTGCCGGCCAACACGCCGATCGCCAACATCGCCTGGAAGGTCTTTCCGGCGCTGATTTGCGGCAATACGGCGGTCCTGAAGGCATCTGAGGACGCGCCGGAAACGGCCTCGCTGTTTGCCAGCCTGGCCCATGACGCGGGCCTGCCGGCCGGCGTTCTCAATGTCGTCCAAGGATACGGCCAGGAGTGCGGCTCGTTGTTGGTCGAGGACGAACGCGTCGCGGTGATCAGCTTCACCGGATCAACCCCGGTCGGGCGTTGGATCGCCGAGGTGGGCGGCCGACGGCTGGCCCGGGTCTCGCTTGAGCTCGGCGGAAAAAATCCGCTGGTCGTGTGCGACGACGCTGACATCGACGAGGCGGTCAAATGGGCGGCGCTGTCTGCATTCAGCAACGCCGGCCAGCGCTGCGCCGCCGGCAGCAGGCTGATCGTGTTCGATGCGATCTACGATGCGTTCATGAGCAAGCTGGTGCAGAAGACGAAATCGCTCAAGCTCGGCGTCGCCGACAGCGACGATCTCGGGCCGGTTCAGAACCAGCGCCAGATGGACAACATCTTGCGGACGGTTGCGGAGGCGGCGTCCCGCGGCGGCCGCGTGCTGTGCGGCGGGCGTCGCGCCGGCGGCGGTGCACTTGCCAACGGATTTTATGTCGAGCCGACAGTGGTGGAGATCGACAGCGAGGCCGATCCGATCGGCCGGACGGAGATGTTCGGTCCGGTCGTATCCGTGCATCGTGTAAAAGACTACGCGATGGCCCTTCAAATCGCCAACGCCACGGAATACGGTCTTACGGCGGCGATCCATACGACCAGCACCGATCGGGCGCAGCATTTTTGCCATCACGTGCGGGCAGGGGTGGTCAACGTCAACATCGGGACCTACGGCAGCGAGCCGCACATGCCGTTCGGCGGCTTCGGTGCTTCGGGCAACGGCACCCGGGAGCCTGGCAGCGAAGCGCTGGATGTCTATTCCGAGCTGAAGAACATCTCATTTTTTGTCAGAGACGGGCGATTGTGATCATGCGAAAGGTTGCTTTCATTCCCGCCCGCGCCGGGTCAAAACGCATCAAGGACAAGAACATCAGGGCGCTGCAGGGCCATCCCCTGATCGCCTATTCGATCCAGTCGGCGATCGTGTCGGGCATCTTCGACGCCGTGATCGTCTCGACTGACAGCGAGCGCTACCGCGCCATCGCCGAGCACTACGGGGCCGAGGTTCCGTTCCTGCGCCCGGACGACATTGCGGGAGAGAAGTCGCCGGACATCGAATGGGTGGCCTATACGCTGAAGCGGCTTGCGGACGGCGGAAACGACTATGACATCTTCAGCATCCTGCGGCCGACCAGCCCGTTCCGGAAGGCCGAGACGATCCGTCGGGCGTGGCAGGAGTTCGAAAGGTCCGGCCGCGCCGACTCGTTGCGCGCGGTCGAGCTCTGCAAGCAGCATCCGGGCAAGATGTGGGTCATCCGCAACGGCACGATGACGCCGTTGCTGCCGCTGACGTCCGAGAGCCAACCTTGGCACAGCAGCCAGTATGCAGCGCTGCCGCCGGTCTATGCGCAGAACGCGAGTCTTGAGATTGCACGCTCGGCGGTGGTATTCGAGCAGGGCACGATCGCCGGCCAGGTCATCCTCCCCTTCCTCACCGAGGGCGACGAAGGCCTTGATGTTAATGAGGAGTTTGACTGGTGGAAAGTCGAGCGCGTGCTCGAGACCGGCGCCGGACGCCTGCCCGAGATCGACCGCCCGCCGTTCTTCGGCAGTTGAAGGGCGCGCGGAAACACCCGGCCGAGAATTGAACTCACCAGCGCGCGAGACGTTGGCCTCGCACAGCGGCGGAATGGAACATGGCAGAGAGTGATTTTTCAACCCTCGATCCCGGCGAACTGGTCTATGCGACGCGTGGCGCGTTCGATCGCGTGCGAGCGCTGAACATCGAGGCCGCGGAGAAGACTCGCATCTTCGCCGATCTTGCACGGCTGAACACGCTTTACGCGATCGCCCGCGGCGGCTCCGGCCACATCGGTTCGAGCTTTTCTTCGATGGACATGGTCGCGTCGATCTATCTGCACTTCCTGCAGGCGGGCGACGTCTATTTCTCCTCCAAGGGGCACGACGTTCCGGGTCTTTATTCCGTGATGATCGGCATGGGCGTGCTGCCGTTCGAGAAGCTGCACGGCCTGCGCCAGCTCGGCGGCCTGCCGGGACATCCCGACGTTCACGTGCCGGGCATTCCGTTCAACACCGGCTCGCTCGGCATGGGGATTTCCAAGTCCAAGGGCTTCGTCCGCGCCAACCGCCTGAAGAACAAGACCCAGCAGATCTACGTCATGCTCGGCGACGGCGAGTTGCAGGAGGGACAGATCTGGGAGTCGCTCGGCTCCGCGGTGACCGACAAGATGTGGGAGATCACCGCCATCGTCGACCACAACAAGTTTCAGTCCGACACTTACGTCTCGCGCACCGGCGATCTCGGCGATCTTCAGGCGAAGTTCGCCTCGTTCGGCTGGCGCGTGGAGCGCTGCGACGGCAACGACGCATCCGCGCTGATGAAGGTCTTCACCAGCTTGCGCGCCGACCGCGAGCGGCCGAAGATCCTGATCGCCGACACGGTGAAGGGCTCCGGCGTCTCGTTCATGCAGCACACCAGCATGACGCCGGACCAGGAGTTCTACAAATATCACAGCGGCGCGCCGAGCCAGGACGACTATCTCAAGGCCGTCGGCGAGCTGCTCGACCGGGTGCGGGGCAAGTGGTCGCAGCACGTGTCCGATCCGTTGCCGCTGGAGCGCGTCGCCCCCGGTGCGCCGGCCAAGCCCTCCGGCGACAAGCGGATGATCCCGGCCTACTCCGAGGCGCTGATCGGATTGGCCGGTGAAAACAAGAACATCGTCGCGTTCGACGCGGACCTAATCCTTGACACCGGCTTGATCCCCTATCGCGACAAGTTCCCCGACCGCTTCTTCGAATGCGGCATCGCCGAGATGGACATGGTCTCGCAGGCCGGCGCGATGGCGCTCAACGGCTTCGTGCCGGTCGTGCATTCGTTCGCGTGCTTCCTGACCACGCGGCCGAACGAGCAGATCTTCAATTGCGCGACCGAGATGAGCAAGGTGATCTATGTCGGCTCGCTCGCCGGTCTGGTCCCCTCGGGGCCGGGCCACTCGCATCAGTCGGTGCGCGACATTGCTTTGCTGTCGTCGGTGCCGGGGATGACGGTCGTCGAGCCGAGCTGTCCGGAGGAGATCGCGCCGCTGCTGCGGTGGGCGGTCGCCGAGGCGCCGGGACCGGTCTATATGCGGCTCGTCTCGATCCCGGTCGCGACGCCCTACGCGCCGCCCGCCGGCTATAAGCCGCAGCCGGGGAAAGGCTGGACCATCAAGCCGGGCCGCGACGTCGCCATCATCGCCTACGGGCCGATCATGCTGCCGCAGGCCCTGATCGCGGCCGCGGCGATCGAACGCCAGGCCGGCGTGTCGGTCGGCGTCGTCAATCTGCCGTGGCTGTGCGCGGTGGACGAGGCCTGGCTGGCGGCGGAAACCGCGAACGCCCGGCTGATCGTGACCATCGACAACCACATGCTGGCCGGCGGCCTGGGCGAGCGGGTGCGCGCCGCC
Source organism: Rhodoplanes serenus (assembly GCA_945893085.1). Classification (GTDB taxonomy): domain Bacteria; phylum Pseudomonadota; class Alphaproteobacteria; order Rhizobiales; family Xanthobacteraceae; genus Z2-YC6860. Next base: position 4,152 of record CAMDEB010000243.1, read on the forward strand.
CTGGTCAATACCGCCGGCAAGGCCGGAAGGCGCGTGATCTCGCTCGGAATCGAAGGCATTCCGGCCTGCGGCCGCAATGACGACGTGATGAAGCATCACCGTCTCGACGCCGACAGCATCGCCGAGACGGTGGCCGCCGCATTGAAATCGTGATCGGATGAGGGCCGCGAGGTCGCCATGCCAGACCCAAAGCAACCAGGCACCGTTCCGACTCTGCCGAAGGGGCCGGTCACCAAGCTGATCGACGGCGACCGCCTGGCCGAGGTGGTGCGCTCGCTGCCGGCGCGCGCGCAGGATTTGAAGCGGCTCGAACTGCAGATCACGTCGAATGAGCTCGCGACCTTCCGGAATTTTGTCGAGCTCGCGAAGACCCGGCACGGCATCGAGCATCGCATTCTACAGTCCAAGCAATTCGTGCAGCAGATTCCGCGCGCCATCCATGAGGTGATGGTGCGCAATCCGCGGGCGATGAACAAAGTGATGATGCTGCAGCGCATCCAGCTTCACATGATGCGGGAGATGATGGCTTTGGGCCAGATGCGCCTGCTGGCGATCAAGAAGCACGCGGACGCGGTCAACAAGAATGCCGCAGGCACCATGATTGAGGAGTCCGTAGACCTTTCCCGGTTTTTAAAGAATGCAGGCGCGAAGAATAAAAATTGAGAAGTCGTTTGTTTCCTCTCTCAAGAAAGTGCCACAGCAGGTTCGGCAGAAGGTCGACGACTGTCTGAAGCACTTCATTGATCGGGATGCGGAGCATTCGCTCCGGCCGGAGCCGAAATCCGGCTTCAAGAACGTCTGGACCATTCGCCTTACGCGCGGCTACCGGGCCTTCTATTCGCAGGAGACCGACGAGCAGGGGACTTATTCGTCGTTCTTTTTTGTCGGCGACCACGATAGCTATCACCGGTTCTGACCGGGGCGCCGTCGAACCAGAACGAATAAAGCGTGCATTGCCGGTAGCGGAACGCCAGCGTGATGTCCCGCCCGACGGCGGCCGCGGGCAATTTGAGGGACAGGCTCTGTTCGCCGGTGGCTTGCGTGCTCGCCACGACTTCGCCCGAGCGCAGCCGAGCCTCGACCGACATTTCGCCGTTCGCCCCGCGGCGATGAATCCGAAGCGTCGTCGTCGTCGCCTTGATCGGCTGCGTGACCACCCGGCCGGGCAACAATCCGGCCTCGAGGCCGCAGAACTCGTCCAGCGGCAGGTAGCAGCGGCCGATCGAGGATTCGAGATATCGCCGGTCGTCGTGACGGGTGTTGGCGCCGCTGTAGTACAGATAGATTCGGTCTTGCCCGTCGACGTTCAGGAAGATCGGATTAGACGACGGATAAACCCGCCCTCCGTCCCAGCCGTCGCCATAGGTCGGCGCCAGCATCAGATGCCTGCCGCAGGCGCGCACCCAGGTGCCGAGCGGATCGTCGGGATTCTCGGCTCGCGCGAGCTGCACCGACACCGATTTGTCCGACCGCGAGTTGTGATAAATCGTTAGGAATCCCAGCAGGTTACCGAAATAATTGAAGGCGCTGAGGGTGTAGAGCTCGGTGCCCAGCGGGTCGTCGTGGTCGGGCTTGAGAAGGACCTTCGGCTCGGTCCACGACTTGCCGTCGGCGCTGAGCGAGGCGCCGATGATCCGGAAGTGGCGGTCCGCTTCGACGCTGGTCTTGAAGCAGGCCAGCAGCGACCCGTTCGGCAATTGCATCATGGCGGAGGAATCGTTCGGCCCGCCGATCATCGGCTGTCGCGTCTTGGTCCAGTGCGTCCCGTCGTCCGAGTAGGCGAGGAACAGGCCGGAGCCCGGTGTCGGCGTCCAGCCCCGGACCAGCGGCTCCATCGGGAACGGCGATCCGAGCAATCCGAAATCCTCCACCGTCATCCCGTCGTAGAACAGCATGGCGTAGCGCGACGGAATTTTCCGGTTGGATGAATTCAGGACCACCGTCGGGGCAAAAAGCGCCGCGGTCTTATTGCCGGTCAGGACGATGTTGGTGTTCTGCTGATTGTACGGATTGATGTCGAGCGCCGGCTTGCTCCAGACCACGCCGTCCTTGCTTTCGGCATAGCCGACGCAAGTGGTGAATTCGGCGGGCACCCCGCGCGTGTCACGGTTGAGGATCTGATACCAGGCCCGGAACAGCCCTTTGTCCTGAATAACCGTTCCATAGGCCATCAAATGGTGTTCGTGCGGCGGCGTCGCCTGGATCAGCGGATTTTCGGGATCGCGGATGAATTGATTGACCTTGCGAGAGACGGAGTGCGTCTCGCCGATCCAGTCATCGGTGACGAAGAGAAATTTCTTGAGGGCGGAATCTGTTTTCATGACGGCGGGCGGCGGCAAGAACTATTGCCGCAAATTCGTCGCCGTTGCTCCGACCCCGACCGGGGTGAATCCGATTTCGATGCCCCACTTGGCCTTCGCGGCCTGGATTTTCAAGAGGTTCAGCAGCAGGTGCAGCAGCTCTCGCGAGATCACAAAACGGATGCCGGCTCCGTCGGGGTCGTGGATCGCCAGCCGGGCGGATGTCGCATCGATTATGGTGGAGCCCACCCGGTAAGCCAAAGTGCCGGTCTTGGTCGAAGCGGTCGGGACCTGCTTCGGGGGATAGGCCGCGTCCAGCGCCTCCTGGGAGAACCGCGCGACCGTATCGTCCAAGTCGGTTACTCCGGAC
>CAMDEB010000244.1 GCA_945893085.1 Rhodoplanes serenus
CGAGCGCGAAAAGGACCGCGTCTTCCTCTCCACCCGGACCGGCCAGCTTGCAGTGCAGCTTAAGCGCGCCGCGACGCCGCGCTGCACCCGGATCGCGTTCGAAGTCTCGCCGAACGAGGATTTCGCCGACATGGCGCGCCGGCTCGCCGACCAAGGCATCAAGAGCGAGCAGCGCAGCGACGACATTCCGGGCACGCCGAAGGCGCTGGTGTTCGAGGACTGCAAGGGCACCACCATCGAGCTGTTCAACGAATGGCGGTTCCAGGACCGCGACCAGCCGTTCATGGGCGCGGGCGTGCTGAAGCTCGGCCATCTCGCCATGGCGGTGACGGACCCGAAGGCCGTGACCGAATTCTACTGCAAGGTGCTCGGCTTCCGGGTGTCGGACTGGATCGAGGATTTCTTCTCGTTCCTGCGCTGCGGGCCGGACCACCACACGGTGAATTTCATCCGCGGCAATTCGGTCAAGCTGCACCACGTCGCCTTCGAGCTGAAGGATTTCGCGCACATGCAATCGGCCTGCGAATGGCTCGGCCGCAAGAACGTCACCATCATCTGGGGGCCCGGCCGCCACGGCGCCGGCCACAACGTGTTCGCCTATCACCGCAACGCCGACGACCAGGTGATCGAGTTCTACACCGAGCTCGACCAGATGAAGGACGAAGCGCTCGGCTATTTCGATCCGAAGCCATGGCACGTCGACCAGCCGCAGCGGCCCAAGGTGTGGGATCGCAAGTCGGCGACGCTGGTGTGGGGACCGCCGCCGACGCCGGATTATTTCTGCGGCCGCGACGCGCCGACGTTCTGATCGGAAGCAATACGATGATCAAAGTCCGCCGGCTCGGTCACGCGACCTTCGAGACCCCCGATCTCGACAAGCAGATCGACTACTACACCCAGGTCGTGGGCCTGCATTTGCTCGCGCGCGAGAAGGACCGCGCCTTCCTCACCGCCCGGACCGGCCAATTGGCGGTCGAACTGGTGCGCGCCGACCGGCCGCGCTGCGCGACGCTGTCGTTCGAGGTCGCGGCGGAGGAGGATTTCGCCGACATGGCGCGGCGTCTCACCGCCGACGGCGTCAAGAGCGAGCTGCGCAGCGATTCCATCCCCGGCACGCCGCAGCTGCTGTCGTTCCAGGACCCGAAGGGCACGACGATCGAGCTGTTCACCGAATGGAAGTTCCTCGGCCGCGACCAGGGCGCGACCGGCATCGGCCCGCTCAAGATCGGCCACGTCGCGTTTTTCGTGCAGGACCCCAAGCCGATCGCCGAGTTCTATGGTCGGGTGCTGGGCTTCAAGGTTTCCGACTGGATCGGCGATTTCTTCGTGTTCATGCGCTGCAACGCCGACCACCACGCGGTGAACTTCATCAAGGCCGAGCACGTCGCCATGCATCACGTGGCGTTCGAGCTGCGCGACTTCGCGCACCTGCAGAACGCCTGCGACCTGTTCGGAGAGAAGAACATTCCGATCATCTGGGGGCCGGTGCGGCTCGGCCCAGGCCATAACGTCTCGACCTTCCACCGCAACCCGGACGACCAGATCGTCGAGGTCTACGCGGAGCTCGACCAGATGAAGGACGAGGAGCTGGGCTATTTCGACCCGCGGCCCTGGCACAAGGACCAGCCGCAGCGGCCGAAGGTCTGGGAGCGGCACGGCGTGGCGTTCGTGTGGGGTCCGCCGCCGACGCCGGATTTCCTGCGCAGCCGCGGCTGAACGTCAACGATCGGAAAACGCCAGCTTGGCGCCGAGCGCGGCAAACGCGCCGGCGAAGGCGCGGCGCATCCACGTCAACACCCGCGGCCGCGAGATCACGTGGTCGCGGATCGCGGCCGCGAACAGCCCGTAGCAGACGAACACCGCGAAGGTCATCAGCATGAAAACGGCGCTCAACACCAGCATGCGCGACAGCGGATGTGTTTCGCCCGCGCTGATGAACTGCGGCAGAAACGCCAGAAAGAAGATCGACAGCTTCGGATTGAGAATGTTGATCAGGATGCCGGTCACGGTCACCTGAAGCGCCGAGCGGGTGTCGAGCTCCTTCTCCACCTTGAGGGCGCCGCGCTCGCGCAACGTGCTCCAGGCCATATAGAGAAGATAGGCGACGCCCAGATACTTGAAGACCTGGAACGCCAGCGCGCTGGTGTGCAGCAGCGCCGCCAGCCCCATGATCGCCGCCGCCATGTGCGGGACGATGCCGAGCGTGCAGCCGAACGCGGCCACGACACTCGCGCGCGACCCGCGCGAGAGGCCGGCCGCCAGCGTGTAGAGAACGCCGGTGCCGGGCGAGACGATGACGATGAACGAGGTGATCAGGAATTCGATGCTCACGGTGGGTGCTCCTGTCGCTCAATCTGCGGGGCAGAATGTCCCGCCTTAGGCGAGGCGGGCAAGGTCCATCAAAGCCTCACCGCCGGCGGAACACGACGCTCAGGTTGTTGGCCGGCATGGCGACGCGCTCGACCAGATCGAATCCGTGCCGGCCGGCGAGCTCGGCGACCTCGCCGAGGTCGCGCACGCCCCATTGCGGATCGCGCTGCTTGAGGCTCGCGTCGAAGGCCTCGTTGCTCGGCGCGGTGTGGCGGCCGTTCTCTCGGAACGGGCCGTAGAGAAACAGCACGCCGCCCGGGGCGAGCAGTCGCCCTGCCCCGGCCATCAGGCCTTGCGCCGCGGTCCACGGCGCGATGTGGATCATGTTGATCGACACCACGGCATCAGCGCGCGGCAACGGCCAGTCCGGCGAAGCGACATCGAACTCGAGCGGCGGGAGAAGGTTCGGCAGTTGCGCGGAGGCCCGATGCGCCGCGATGCTTCGGAGAGCATCAGCATCGCGATCGGTCGGCTGCCAGGTCAGACCGGGCAGTCCGACCGCGAAATGCACCGCATGCTCGCCGCTGCCGCTTGCGATCTCCAGCACAGTGCCCCGAGCAGGCAAGACGCGCCGCAGCACGGCCAGGATCGGATCGCGGTTGCGCGCCACGGCGGGTGCGGCCATGGCGTCGGCGGCGTGAGGCGTTGTCATTCTGACCTTAATTCGCGGTGCTCAAAGCTTCTCGGCCAGGAACCGCACCAGCCGCGGCGCCAGGAAGCCGGACTGGCTGCCCGGCTCGTCGATCGGGTCGCTGCCCCAGTAGTGCCGCGCGCCCTGCACGATGCAACTGCGCACGAAGAACCCGGCCTGCTTCAGCGCCAGCACAAAGGCGTCGGTGTTCGCCTTGCGGTCGACCAGGTCGTCCTCGGTGCCGGTGCTGAGATGAACGGCGACCTTGTTGTTGGCGACCGTGGCGTAGCTGATCGGCGAGGCGTCGAAGTAGAGCTGGCGGTTCTCCGGCAACGAGGCGCCGAGGAACTTGGCGATGTTGTTCTCCGAGCTCTGCTGGTTGTAGGTCTGCCACATCTCGGCGACGTCATAGACACCATAGACGCCGGCCAGCACCTTGACCTCGGTGGCGACCGACGCGTGCGGGTCCTGCGGATAGCCGCCCGCGAAGATCGGACTGCGGCCGCCGAGCGCCGCCAGCGCCGAGAGGTTGCCGCCGGCGGAGTGGCCGAACAGGCCGATGCGGTCGGGCGCGATGTTGAGCGAGGCAGCGTTGCCGCGGACATACTGGATGCCGGCCAGCACGTCCTGCACCGCGTGCGGGAACGTCTTCTGCCCGGTCTTGGCCAGCCGGTAGCTGATGGCGAACACCGCATAGCCGCGCGCGGCAAGGTACGGCCCCCAGTACTGGAAGGCGTTGCGCGCGCCCTGCACCCAGCCGCCGCCGTGCACCGCAACCAGCGCCGGAAACGGTCCCGCGCCCTTCGGCAGGTAGAGGTCGCCGGCAAGCGCAACGCTGTCATGCGTGGCATAGGTCAGGCCCATGCGCGTTTCGATTTCGTTCGGTTTTCCGGCAGAATTCATGTCGTCGTTGCTCCCCGATGGACCCTTGCGCCGCGGCGATCTTGAAACACCGCCTGGGGTCGTGCAATGGGAAGAGGGGCAAGAAACTGAGTACGAAACTCAAAGGGGCTTTGCGTATGTCCGTGACCACCGACGCGATCACGTCGCTTGTGGTCAACGGCGTCAATCTGGAAATGGTCGACCGCGGCCAAGGCCGGCCGATCCTGTTCCTGCATCCCGGCATCGGCATCGATCCGGCGGCGCCGGTGCTCGGCGCGCTGGCCCGCGGCGGGCGCCTGATCGCCCCGTCGCATCCCGGCTTCGGCGGCTCGCAACTGCCCAAGGGCATGACCTCGGTCGACGACCTGTCGTATTTCTATCTCGATCTGCTGGAGCAGCTCGATCTGCGCGACGTCATGGTGGTCGGCGTCGGGATCGGCGCCTGGCTCGCCGCCGAGATCGCGGTGAAAACGACCGAGCGGATATCCCAACTGGTGATGGCCAACGCCGTCGGCATCAAGGTCGGCGACCGCGAGACCCGCGATATCGTCGACATCTGGGCGATCATGCCGGACCAGTTCAACGAGCTGGCCTATTTCGATCCGCAGGCCGGCAAGCGCGACTACAAGACCCTGCCCGATGCCGAAGCCGCGGCCGCCGCGCGCAACCGCGAGGCCACCGCCCGGCTCGCCTGGTCGCCCTACATGCACAATCCCAAGCTCAAGGGCCGCCTGCACCGCATCCGCATCCCGACGCTGTTCCTGTGGGGGACCGCCGACCGCATCCTCAGCGAGCCCTACGGACACGCCTATTGCTCAGCCATTGCCGGCGCACGGTTCGAGACCATCGAGCGCGCCGGGCACTTCCCCCATCTCGAACAGCCGGAAGAATTCGCACGCCGGGTGCTCGCATTCGCGAATGCAGGCGTGCCGGCCAAGGCGAAGGCGCGCTGAGCTTTCAGGAGAACTGAACCATGCGGGTGTACCACTTCACCGAGCAGCCGTATTACCCGGTCTGGAACGACCATGACGGCTCGCTGCGGGTGAACCTGCCGAACCGCAAGCTCGATCCGAAAATCGCCGGCGACCTGTTCCACCGCTTCTACGACGAGTGGCTGCTGGCCGACGAGCTCGGCTACGACATCATGCTCAACGAGCATCATCAGACCGCGACCTGCATGTCGTCGACCGTCATCGTCGGGCTGTCGATCCTGGCGCGGCAGACCAGGCGCGCCCGGCTGCTGGTGCTCGGCTATCCGATCGGCCATCGCCCCGATCCGCTGCGCTGCGCCGAGGAGCTTTCCACCATCGACGTGATTTCGCGCGGCCGGCTCGACATGGGATTCATCAAGGGCGTGCCCTACGAGTTCCCGGCGTCGAACCAGAATCCGGTCGGCGTGATGGACCGGTTCTGGGAGGCGCACGACTTCATCCTCAAGGCGATGCAGAGCCACGACGCGCCGTTCAACTGGGAGGGCGAGCACTTCCACTACCGCCAGGTCAACATCTGGCCGCGTCCGGTACAGCAGCCGCACCCGCCGATCTGGTCCACCACCGGCAATCGCTCGAATGCGCGCGTGCTCGGCGGCAAGGGCTATGTGATGGCGACGCTGGGCAGCGGCTACAACACGCGGCCGCTCTATGACGCCTACCGCGAGGGCTACATCGCGAAATGGGGCAAGGCGCCCGCGGCCGACCGCTTCGCCTATCTCGGCCTGGTCGCAGTGGCCGACAACGAGCAGGAGGCGCGGCGGCGCGGCGAATTGGTCGCCGGCTATCTGCGTTCGTCCGCGATCGTGCACGTGCCGTTCCGCAATCCGCCCGGCTTCCTCACGGTCGAAGACAACGCTCGCATGCTCAAGGGCCAGACCGCGCCGCGTTCATTCACCAAGGACGGCCGTCCGATCGACATGCATCACGGCAGCGTCCAGGACCTGATCGACGCCGGCATCCTGTTCTGCGGCACGCCCGATCAGGTCTACGAGCAGATCGTCAATTTCTGCGAATATTGCGGCGGCATGGGCAACCTGCTGATGATGGGCCACGCCGGCTTCCTCACCCACGAGGACACCGTCGACAACCTCACGATGTTCGCACAGCAGGTGCTGCCGCGCTTGCAGGCGTACAAGCAGCCGGTGGCCGAGACCGTGGCGGCGTAAGCAGCCCGGCATTCCCGGACGGCGCGCAAGCGCCGGGCCCGGAATCCATAGCCACGACTCGGACCCTGGATTCCGGGCTCGCTCGCTTCGCTCGCGCTCCGGAATGACTCGAGGCCTACGCCCGCGCGTACTTGCCGCGGTTGAAGAAGCGATCCTTCTGGTCGTCGGAGGCGGTCTCGCGGTTCGACTTGATGTCGGCCTGCTTGGCGATCATCGCCTTGACCGCGGGCCGCGCCGAGATGTCCTCGAACCAGCGCTTGAAGTTCGGCAGCGCGTCGATCTTGGCGCCCTGCGCCTGGTGCTGGCGGGTCCAAGGGAAGGTTGCGATGTCGGCGATCGAATATTCGTCGCCGCCGAGATACTTCGCCACGCCGAGGCGCTTGTCGATCAGTTCGTAGAGCCGCAGCATCTCGGTCTTGTAGCGGGTGAGCGAATACTCGTTGCCCGGCTTCGGCGCGAACAGGTTGAAGTGGGTGAAGTTGCCGAACGCGGGGCCGACACCCGTGACCTGGACCATCAGCCACTGGATCACGTCGTACTTCTTCACCATGTCCTTCGGCAGCAACTTGCCGGTCTTCTCGGCGAGATACATCAGGATCGCGCCCGACTCGAACACGGTGTACGGCTTGCCGCCCGGACCCTCGTGGTCGACGATCACCGGGATCTTGCTGTTCGGGTTGAGCTTGATGAAGTCGGCCGAATACTGCTCCTTTGCCCAGACGTCGATGGGC
>CAMDEB010000245.1 GCA_945893085.1 Rhodoplanes serenus
GTCCCGATCGGCGCCGATCGGGACCCCGCCAATTTCCTAGAAAAGAGTTGCCATTCAAGGGCCTGCGGCCATCGAGGCGAGGGTCAAAGTTGGATGCCGATTCACAAGCCGCTACGGAGACTGGTTCGGCAGAGTTTTTATTGAGCGGCGAGGCCAAGCACTCGGCGCTGGCGTGACCATTCGGCCGGAAGATCGAACAGACGGGCGACCCCCATGCCGTGAGGGAGCCTGCCTTCGATGGCCGCTTTGACGAGTTCCGGTGACAGGAACGCGAGCGAGATCGTTTTGTTGATTTTACGCGGGCTGCATCGCTCTCTCTTGGCGATGCTCTCTGTCGTAGCCTTTGGATCTACGGTCATCTCGTCGAGCCAAATCCGTCCGCGCGCGATCGATGCCACCAGTGTCGCGCGGGTTTCGGAACGGATTGGTCGAGCATTTTGGGTTTGAGACGATGCATTGTCCGGCAGCAGAATCTCACGGCGTTTGACCGAAGACGTTTTTTGCCAGGGAATATTGAGGGAATGACCGGCGCTCGGGCGGCCCCGTTTGGACTTTTGTGTCGAGGCAAGCTGGACGACGAGCTGGTCTGCCTGGATCTCGACGCGGACCACATGCGCCTTGATGATGCCGGCGTCGTCGTTGGGCTCCTCCAGTTTGAGATGCTCACAGATGGATTTGACCACCAGCGTTTCGATTTCGACGGCCGGTACTCGTGGCGTCGAGCCGGCTTTCGTGGGCCGTCCATCGAGCAGGGCGGATGACAGATAGTACCGGTACTTGATGCCGTTCTTGCGTGCATGGCTCGGGCTCATGCGGTTGCCGCGGTCGTCGAAAATGCGTCCGGTCAGCAGCGCCTCCGATTTCATTCTGGTCGTCTTGTGACTGTTGTTCTGCTCGTCCAATTTAGCTTGGACGGCATCGAACAGTGCACGATCGACAATGGCCGGTTGCTCGCCTTTCAGAATGTCGCCTTTGAAGAACACCTCGCCAACGTAAAATCGGTTGCGAAGCAGGTGAACCAGTGGTCCTCGGGTGAATGGGATGCCTCCGGCGGCCTCTCCTGTTTTCAGTGTGCGGATTTTGGAGGTGATGTCCCGCTTGCGCAGATCAGCCATCAACAGATTGAGGCTACCTGCTTTGAGGTAGCTTCTGAATATGGTTCGGACCCGCTCCGCCTCGACCTCGTTGACCGTGATCTTCCGATTCTTGGTGTCGTAGCCGAGCGGGGCCATGCCGCCGACCCAGAGACCCTTGCGTTTGGAGGCGCTGATCTTGTCTCGGATGCGCTCGGAGGTGACCTCGCGCTCGAACTGGGCGAACGATAGCAGCACGTTCAGCGTCAGCCGACCCATCGAGGTCGTGGTGTTAAACTGCTGGGTGACCGAGACAAAGGATACATTTTGCTTGTCGAACAGCTCGACCAGTTTGGCGAAGTCGGCGAGCGACCGAGTAAGACGGTCAACCTTGTAGACGACAATAATGTCGATCTTATCGGCCCTCACATCATCAAGCAGTCGCTGCAGCGCGGGCCGGTCGGTGTTGCCGCCCGAGAAGCCCCCGTCATCGTACTTGGAACGCAGCATCGTCCACCCGGCATGGGCCTGGCTTCGGATGTATGCCTGAGAAGCATCGTATTGGGCGTCGAGCGAGTTGAAGTCCTGAACGAGCCCCTGGTCGTCCGATACGCGGGTGTAGATCGCGCAGCGAACCGCTTTCGATGAGGCGGCTTTCATGTCGTGGCGTCCTTCTGTGGTTTATCGCGCAGACCGAAGAACTTGGGTCCATTCCAGCGGGTGCCGGTGATGGCGAACGCAGCCTTGGTCAGACTCGGATAGGTCTTTCCATTCCAGGAAAATCCATCGGCCAGTACCGCTACCCGTTGCATCTGCCCGTTCCATTCGCGGCCCAACACGGTGCCCGGCTTGATCTCCGCGACCCGCCGGCCCTGGTCGACCGCGCGCTGTCCCATCTGCTCGGGAGACTCCGCGCGAGCGAGCAACCGTTTGCTCTCGGCATCCAGATCGCCCATCTGGTCGGCCTGTAGGCGATACGCCAACACGCGGTACAGAAGGTGACGGGGCAGGTGGGTGGGTGGCTTCTGCCGAAACAGTGTGTGCCAACGATTGCGAAGTGCACCGACGTCAAGCTCACGCAGGCGCGCGAGCTCGACGTCAAGTGTCTTACGGTTCGGCGATGCCGGTCCGATCCTGACGCATGCCATGGCAGCGTTTAGCGCGACCGGGTCATCGACCGGCGACGTTCGGACTTGGCCTTACCGACGCCCGCGATTTGATAGATGCGGTTGCCGTCTACTTTCTCCGACGTAAGTTTCAGTTTGAGGCGCTTGCGCACGACAGCGGCGAGAAATCCCCGCACGGAATGTTTCTGCCAGTCCGTCGCTTTCATCATTCCGGCGATAGTTGCGCCACCTGGCGCTTGCAGCATCGCAATAACCCGCGACTGCTTTGAATGGGGGTTTGCACTGTTCGACTTTGCGGACTTCTGCGCGGCCTTTGGCGTCGGTGCAGTTGAAGATAAAGCCAGTTTTTTGCTCGCGGATGCAGTCATTTGGAATCCTCCGTTGGTTCGGTTCACGGCAGCTTCGCGCCGCATCACCGAAGCCCCACCTCGGCCATCGAGCCGGCGGGGCAGGATTCCAAATCGCCAGGGGCGCTCGGAACTGGCGACAGTACCGCTCTGGTGGCGGCTGGATGCCAGTCCTTTCTCGATAATTTTGTTGCTTTTGAGCGATGGAATGCGCGCTGCAATGCGGAGACTGGAGCTCACAGTGGGCCAGCTTCTGTGTGCACCTAATGATGCTGCTGGACGATGAGCAGCATGCCGCCTAATTTCTTGCATGTTCGAAATTACGGGCGACGATATCGCCGGTTTAAGAGACGAAGACTTGCGCGCGCTCGTGGGGCGTTTGTGCGAAGCGGAGCTGCGTCGCCGCGGCCTGTCTCCGGCCGCCGTAACATGGGGTGGAAATCAGACGGCCAAGGACGGCGGCCTGGATGTACGCGTGGCGTTGCCGGCAGGCACGCCCGTCGATGGATTCATTCCACGGGCCGACGCCGGCTTTCAGGTCAAGAAGCCGGACATGCCCCGGGCTGGAATCATCGATGAGATGAAGCCCAAGGGCGTGGTTCGCCCGGTGATCGTCGATCTTGCGGCTGCGGGGGGCGCCTACATCATCGTCAGCGCAAACGGCTCGACGGCGGACTCTGCCCTTAAAAGCCGCCGTGAAGCGATGGCCGAGGCGGTGAAGGATATTCCTGACGCCGCGAAACTGACTCTGGATTTCTACGATCGCAAGCGGCTTGCGACATGGGTACGCGACCACGCGGGGCTGATCCCGTGGGTACGATCGCTGATCGGAAAATCTATCCCGGGATGGCGATCTTTCGGCTCATGGTCGCACGTGCCGGCCGGTGCCGATGCAACTTATCTCTTCGACGACGCCGTGCGCATCAAGACCGGTGATCGGAACGAAGGAAAAGGTCTCAAAGCCGCCGATGGCATAGACAAAATAAGAGATGCCCTGCGCGCCCCCGGAAGTGTCGTGCGGCTGGTTGGATTGTCGGGCGTCGGAAAGACCCGGCTTGTCGAGGCGCTCTTCGACGCCGCGATTGGGGCGAACAGCCTCGATCCCTCGCTTGCGATCTACACAAACGTCGCAGAAAGGCCGGACCCGCAGCCGCCTGGTCTTGCGGCGGATCTGATCGCCGGCAGGACGCCGGCTATTCTGGTGATTGATAACTGCCCGCCCGATACCCATCGGCAACTCTCGGACATCGTGCGGGCAGCGAACACAACCGTCAGTCTGATTACGGTCGAATACGACATTCGGGAAGACCAGCCCGAAGGCACAGACGTCTTCGTCATGGACACTTCATCCACGGCGCTGATCGAGAAGTTGATCGAGATGCGGTTTCCGCTGCTCTCACAAATCGACCGTCACACGATCGCGGAGTCCTCGGGCGGCAACGCGCGGGTGGCTCTCGCCCTGGCGGCGACGATCGGCAAAAACGAAACGGTTGCAGGCCTAAGCGACGCCGAGCTTTTCAAGCGCCTATTCCATCAGCGCCACGATCCCGACGCGTCCTTGCTGGCAATCGCTGAGGTTTGCTCGTTGGTTTACTCCTTCGACGGTGAAACGGTCGAAGGTGACGCTTCGGAATTGGCGGTGCTCGGCGGGCTGATCGGTAAAACCACCGGAGAGGTGTTCGCTGGCGTTGCCGAGTTAAAGCGGCGAGATTTGCTTCAGGAGCGTGGGCCATGGCGGGCGGTCCTTCCGCATGCGATTGCCAATCGCATGGCAGCGCTGGCACTCGCCAACATTCCGCGTACCAAGCTGCTGACGACGCTTGTTGAGAACGCGCCGACCCGGCTCCTCCAGTCATTCTCGCGGCGGCTCGGTTATCTCGACAGCATCAAGGAAGCCCAGGCGATCGTGCAAGCCTGGCTCGCACCGGGCGAGCTGCTGGCCGATGTCGTCAATCTCAATGACCTCGGCAAGGCGATGTTCACGAACATTGCGCCGGTCATGCCGGCTGCCGTCTTGTCGGCACTGGAAAATGTCATAGCTCCGGCCGACGAAACGATACTCAAGAAATCCAGACAGTTTGTGCGGTTGCTGCGCGCACTTGCGTTCGACCCGGAGCATTTCGAGCGTGCCGTCGCGCTGCTGGTGAGGATTGCCGGCCTGCCGGTTGATGACCGGGCGGACGAAGAGGCCGCAAACCTCCTGCGATCATTATTCTACATTTATCTTTCCGGGACACATGCGCCGCTGGAAGCGCGGCTCAAGATCGTTGACGGCCTTCTGCGCTCTGCCAGTATGGTGGAACGGGAGCTTGGCGCGAAAGCCCTTGAGGCGATGCTAAAGACGAGCCACTTCAGCTCCACTTATGGTTTCGACTTCGGCGTGCGCTCCCGTGATTACGGCTATCTCCCACCGACGGGTCAGGCTGTTCGTGACTGGTTTGCGGCTGTGCTCCAACTCGCGAAATCGTTTGCGCTGTCCGATGGCCCTAATGCGGCTCCGGTGCGCAAAGCCATCGCGCGCGAGTTTCGGGGGCTCTGGAACAATGCGGCGCAGGCGGATGCGCTGGAACGAATTGGTCAGGCGCTGACGGCCAAGGGCTTTTGGCGCGAGGGTTGGATCAGCGCGCGCCGCACCCGAGTATTGGATGGGGCCGGTCTTCCGCCTGAGATACTTGCCCGTCTGACGGCGCTCGAAGAATTGCTGCGGCCGAAGGACCTCGTCGATAAGGTCCGTGGCGTGGTCCTTGGCTCGGGCGGTGGCAGCCTCGATCTTGATGACCTGGATGAGGTAACGAACGACGGGAAGCACGACTATGCCGCCGCCACGACACGCGCGGCCAAAACTGTTGAAGCCCTCGGCCGCGATGTGGCGGCCGATGAAAACGCCTTTGAGACACTGCTGCCGGAGCTGACGGCAGGCAGCGGCAAGGTTGGAGGGTTTGGGCGAGGCCTTGGTGCCGCTGCTGATAATCCTGCTGTAACCTGGCGAGAGATTGTCGCCTCCTACGCGGCAACAGAAAAATCCGGTCTGGCTTTGCTAGGGCGTGTCGTCATTTAATCCAAACGAGGGCGCAGACCAAATGCAGCCCGGCGAGAAAATTTCGTGCGGTCTTTTCGTAGCGAGTGGCGATGGCTCGAAAGTGCTTGATTGTATTGAAGAAGCGTTCGACGAGGTTGCGCTCGCGGTAGAGCGCGAAGTCACAATCGCGTTTGATCTTTCGATTTGATTTGGGCGGGATGACAGTCTTGATCGCCCGCACCGTCAGGCTCTCGACGAAGCGATCGGCGTCATATCCCTTGTCGGCGAGGAGAGCTTCGGGCTCGACAAGAGCCGTGAGCGCTTCGGCTTGGGTGATGTCGTGAGCTTGCCCGCCAGTGAGGCTCAGCGCCAGCGGATTGCCCAGGGCGTCGACGATCACATGGATTTTGGTCGTGAGCCCGCCGCGCGAGCGGCCGATGGCCTGGTCGAGCCCCCCTTTTTACGCGCGCCGGCGCTGTGCTGGTGGGCTCGCACGATGGTCGCGTCGATCATCGCGTATTCGTTGTCGGGGTCGCCGGCCAAGGCTTTGAAAAGACTCTCCCAAACGCCGCTTTCGGCCCAGCGCGAAAAGCGCTTGTGCGTGTTTTTCCAGTCGCCGAAGCGCTCAGGCAAATCGCGCCACGGCGCCCCCGAGCGGAACTTCCAGATGACGGCTTCAACAAACAACCGGTTGCCCAGATCACTGTTGCAGCCGACCGTGCCGGGACGGCCTGGCAGAAAATTCTCGATCCGTGCGAACTGGTCATCGCGCAATCCATAGCGCTTCATCGACAGCCTCCTTCTGCAAGGCTCCCCATGAATCATGCTTTAACTGATTTGCGAATCCCCTAAATGACGACACGCCCTAGCACCCCGCATCAGATTCAGCCCGCCGCCTTCTGCCACATCAGCATGTGAAAGTCGTCCGGTAGAGGATGCCAATAAGGCTTCACCTTCAGCCCTACCACCATCTCCGCGCGGGAAATGCCAACGGTGGTCCCCATAATTTGGATATCTTCGGGCAGTGCCACGACGGCTAAATAAAACGGCTCATGTCCTTGAAAGGGCGGACGCGCCCGCCGCACCAGAGTGAAGGAATAGACCTCACCGTCTCCAGAGACTTCGCGCCATTCCAGGTTGCTTTGCTGCCCGGTGAAGCGGCTCGTAGGTCGCGGATACCATTGGTAGC
>CAMDEB010000246.1 GCA_945893085.1 Rhodoplanes serenus
CGAGGTCGACGAGGCGGCGGTTGAGCGGTTTCGGGCTCGCTAGATTCAAACAACGCCGCCGTCATGGCCGGGCTTGTCCCGGCCATCCACGTCTTGCTTATCTGAAGAAAGAAAGGCGTGGATGCCCGGCACATAGGCGAGCGAAGCGACGCCGTCCTTCAGACGGCTATGGCCGGGCATGACGTGGACAGAGCCATGCTGATGACGACCAAGGGGAGCGAATTCTGATGCCGGGTCCGCTGAGCGGCATTCGCGTGCTGGAACTGGCGCGCATCCTGGCCGGGCCCTGGGCCGGGCAGACGCTGGCCGACCTCGGCGCCGAGGTGATCAAGGTCGAGCGGCCGGGCGAAGGCGACGACACCCGCGGCTGGGGCCCGCCGTTCATGGAGGCGGCCGACGGCAGCCGGCTCAGCTCGGCGTACAATCTCGCCTGCAACCGCGGCAAGCGTTCGGTCGCGATCGACTTCGAGACGCCGCAAGGCCAGCGCATCGTCAAGAAACTCGCGGCGCGCTCGGACGTGCTGATCGAGAACTTCAAGTTCGGCGGGCTCGCGAAATACGGCCTGGATTACAAGAGCCTCGCGCCGGACAACCCGCGGCTGATCTATTGCTCGATCACCGGCTTCGGCCAGGACGGCCCCTACGCGCACCGCGCCGGCTACGACCTGCTGGTGCAGGGCATGAGCGGCATCATGGACATCACCGGCCCGGCCGACGGCGAGCCGATGCGGCTCGGCGTCGCCTTCGCCGACGTGTTCACCGGCGTCTATTCCGCGCTCGCCATCACCGCGGCGCTGAAGGAGCGCGAGACCACCGGCAAGGGCAGCCACATCGACATGGCGCTAATGGACTCTCTCGTCGGCGTGCTGGCCAACCAGGCGCTGTTCTATCTGGTTTCCGGCACGCCACCGAAACGCATGGGCAACGCGCATCCCGCCGTGGTGCCGTACCAGACCTTCCCCTGCTCCGACGGCCACGTCTTGATCGCCTGCGGCAACGACAGCCAGTTCGTGAAGATGATGGCGATCCTCGGCGATCCGGACATGGCGAAGGACGAGCGCTACGTCACCAACGCCGCGCGGGTGGTGAACCGCGCGACGCTGATCCCGCGGCTGTCCGAGCTGACACACAAGTTCACCAAGGCCGAGCTCGCCGCGCAGTTCGAGAAATCCGGCGTGCCGGCGGGACCGATCAACACCATTGCGGACGCTTTCGCCGATCCGCAGGTGATCGCCCGCGGCATGCGCATCGACCTGCCGCACGCGGCCGCCAAGGGCGGCTCGATCCCCGGCGTGCGTTCGCCGATGACCATCAACGGCCGGAGAGCCGCTGCCGACCGCGCCCCGCCGATGCTGGGCGAGCATACCGAAGAGGTTCTCAGAGAGATCGGGGAATCCCCGTGAGCGGAACCTATCATGTGCTATAGTTCCGCTTCGGAGGTGTCCGATGAAAACCATCTATGATGCCGACGCGGACGCGTTCTATCTGCGCTTTGCCGACGCTCCCGTCGTGGAAAGTGAAGAAGTTTCCGACGGCGTCGTGCTCGACTTCGACGCCCAAGGGAAAATCGTAGCTATTGAAGTGCTAGAGGCCAGCAAGCACCTGACGGCCGGGGCCAAGTTCCCCACGGCCGCAGAGTGAGTGCCATTGAGCCGTCGCCGTAGCGCCTTTGGACGTGACAAGTGGCACCCCCGCGTCTGGTCTTCACGCAACATGCTGAGGACATGCTCACCGAGCGCCATATCGACCGGGCATGGGTCGAGGCAACCATTCACCAACCCGACGCCGCGGAGCCTGATCCAACCCGGCGTCACGCGGGCGTTCCACAGCATCACAGAGCGAGGTGGCCGTTTCCTCCGCGTCGTGTACGCTTCCGACGGCGAAACCGCCCGCGTGCTGACTGTATTTTTCGAACGAGGACGGCGCCGCTAGAGAGGCGCAGGAGAAACCATGGCCCGCATTTCCTACATCGAAGAAAAAGACCACCCCGAGCTCGCCAGCCAGATCGCCAAGATCAAGGGCGAGCGCAAAGGGCTGATCAACATCTACAAGCTGCTGCTTCATTCGCCGGCAGTCGCGATCACTTGGTTGGAGCAGATTGGTGCCATCCGCTGGAAGACCAAGCTGTCGCCGCGGCTGCGCGAGATCGCTATCGTCCGCATCGCGCACGCCGCGCGCTACGCCTATGCGCTGCAGCAGCACGTGCCGACCATCGCCGTGCCGGATGGCGTCACTCTTGAAGAATGCGACGCGCTGAAGGACTGGCGGGCGTCCGGACTGTTCAGCGAGGGCGAACGCGCCGCGCTCGCCTATGTCGATGCCATGATCGCGAGTCCCGAGGTGCCGGACGACGCATTCGACGGTGTGCGCAAGTATTTCGATGAGCGCGAGATCCTCGAACTGACGGTGCTGACCGGCGCCTACATCATGCACAACCGCGTGTTCACCGCGCTGCGGGTCGACGTCGAGCCGAAGAAAAGCTGACGAGAGCGGCCGCGCGTGCCCACCCGCCCCGTCATCGTCGTCGAGGACGATCCGTTCACGCGGCTGATTCCGATCGTGCTCGATCCGGACTCCAGCGAGGAGCGCCGGCGCGCATTCGCCGACTTCATGGCGCACGACGAGCCGGACTTCGACGGCTGGGCGGCGCGGCCGCGCGCGCGCGCGGGATCGCTCTATCCGGCCGAGGTGCGGCTGGTCGCCTCCGAGGATGAGATGCGCGCGAACCTGAAGGACTGCCGGGCGCTGGTGGTCGAATCGTTCCAGGTGACCCGCGACGACATCGCAGCCGCCCCGCGACTCGCCGTGATCCAGAAGTTCGGCGTCATCCTGCGCAACATCGACACCGCGGCCTGCGCCGCGCGCGGGATCAAGCTGCTGACGCTGCGGCGGCGCGCCAACATCGCCTGCGCCGAGCATGTCTTCGCGCTCATGCTGGCGCTCTCGCGCAGGCTGCACCAGCTCAATGGCGTCATCAGCGTCGAGCGGCTCGCAGCCGCGAGGCATCCATACCGGCCGTTCGACCGCCGCCACACGCCCGGCGGCAACTACGGGCGCTTCGGCGGATTGCGCATGCTGAACGAGGCCACCATCGGCATCATCGGACTGGGCGAGATCGGCCGCGAGATCGCGCTGCGCGCGCAGGCGTTCGGGATGCGCGTGCTCTACCACCAGCGCAGCCGCCTGCCCGAAGCCGACGAGCATACGGCCCAATATGTTCCGCTGCCGCAATTGCTCGCCGAAAGCGACTGGATCGTCCCGCAACTGCCGGGCGGGCCGGCGACGCGCGACCTGCTTGGCCGCGACCAACTGGCGCAGGTCAAGATCGGCGCGTGCATCGTCAACGTCTCCAACCCCAATATCGTGAACCGCGCGGCGCTGATCGAGGCGCTGCGCTCGGGCCGGCTTGGCGGCTTCGCGCTCGATCCCCTGTACGAGGAGCCGGGCCGCGACGACGATGAACTGTTGGAGTTCGACAACGTGATCCTGACGCCGCACATGGCGGGCTCGCCCCGCGCCAACGGACTGCGGGATTTCGAGGACCTGATCACAGGCCTCGCCCGGGAGGTAATGAGATGAGCTGTTGCGCCACAAAACCGCTGGCCGTCGCGTTGCTGACGCTCCTCGCCTCGCACGCCCCATCGCTCGCCCAGAACGCCGCGGCGAACTGGCCGGACCGGCCGGTGCGGCTGATCGTGCCGTTCCCGGCGGGTTCCGCGACCGACGTGGTGAGCCGGCTGATGGCGCAGAAGCTCAACGCGCGGCTCGGCCAGCAGTTCGTGGTGGAGAACCGCGCCGGCGCGAGCGGCAGCATCGGCGTCGATATCGTCGCCAAGGCAGCGCCCGACGGTTACACCATGGGCCTGATCACCGCGAGCACGCACGCGCTCGCGCCGGCGCTCGGCGCCAAGCTGCCCTACGACACCGGCAAGGACTTCAAGCCGGTCTCGATGATTTTCGACGCACCTTATGCGCTGGTGCTCTATCCCGGCATTCCGGTGCAATCGATCGCGGACCTGGTGGCGCTCGCGAAGACCAAGCCGGGCGTGCTCAACTACGGCTCTGCCGGCTTGGCCAGCCTCGCGCATCTCGCCGGCGCGCTGTTCGCGACGCAAACGGGCATCAGCCTCACCCACGTGCCCTACCGCAGCTCGGCGCAATCCTCGATCGACATGATCACCGGCCGGCTCGACATGCAGTTCGCCACCTTGGCGCCGACGCTTGCCAACATCCTCGACGGCAAGCTTCGCGCTCTGGCGACCACCGGCACGAAGCGCGTCTCGGCGCTGCCCAACGTGCCGACCATGATCGAAGCCGGCGTGCCGGATTACGACGTCTCGCTCTGGGCCGCCTATGCCATGCCGGCCGGAACGCCCGACGAGATCGTCGCCAAGCTCAACGCCGAAATGCGCGCCATTCTGAACGACGCCGAAACAATCGAGGCGCTGCAGAAGCAGGGCTTCGAACCCCTCCCCGGCCCGCCCGACTTGGTCGCCAAGCGCATCCAGAACGAAACCGAGAAATGGCGCAGCCTGGTGGCCAAGACGGGGCTCAAGGCGGAGTAGTTCGCCAACCACACACTCCGCCGTCATGGCCGGGCTTGTCCCGGCCATCCACGCCTTTCGTTTGCAGCAAAGGCGTGGATGCCCGGCACAAGGGCGGGCATGACGGTGCTGATAGCGTCGTCATTCGCCCCTTGCTATGAAACTCCGTCCATTCCTCTGAAAGGCCCGCCATGCCCACCGGCACCATCGACTCCGCCATCTTCCGCGACATCTTCGGCACCGAAGCCATGCGGCAGGTGTGGTCCGACGGCAACCGGATCCAGAAGTACCTGGATTTCGAGGCTGGGCTGGCGCGCGCCCAGGCCAAGCTCGGCATCATCCCGCAGGAGGCCTGCGACGAGATTTTGAAGCACTGCAAGTTCGACCAGTTCGACATCGAGAAGCTGAAGAAGGAAACCGAGCGCATCGGCTATCCGGTGCTGCCGGTGGTGGCGCAGCTCGTCGGGCTCTGCAAGGGCGGACTCGGCGAATGGTGTCATTGGGGCGCGACGACACAGGACATCACCGACACCGCGACCATCATGCAGATCCGCGAGAGCCTCGCGATCATCGAAAAGGACATCAACGACATTTCCGACGCGCTCGCCGCGCTCGCCAAGAAATACCGCGACACGCCGATGGCCGGCCGCAGCAACCTGCAGCAGGCGGTGCCGATCACCTTCGGCTACAAGTGCGCGACCTATCTCGCCGCCTTCGAACGCCACAAACAGCGGCTGAAGCAGCTTCGCGAGCGCGTGCTGGTGTTCGAGTTCGGCGGCGCCGCCGGCACGCTGTCATCGCTCGGCAAGGACGGGCTGCGGACTCAGGTCGAACTGGCGAAAGAGCTCGACCTCAAGCAACCCGAAATCGCCTGGCACACGGTGCACGACCGCATCGCCGAGGTCGGCTGCTTCCTCGGCCTCGTCACCGGCATCTGCGGCAAGATCGCCTTCGACGTGAAGCTGATGATGCAGACCGAGGTCGAGGAGGTGTTCGAGCCGTTTCACGCCGGCCGCGGCTCGTCGTCGACCATGCCGCAGAAGCGCAACCCGATCTCGTGCGTCTACATCACCGCGCAGACCGGCGTCGTCCGCAGCCAGGTCGTCGCATTGCTCAACGCCATGGAGCAGGATCACGAGCGCTCAACCGGCCAGTGGGAGATCGAGTGGATCGTGCTGCCGGAAATCTTCGTGCTCACCGCCGGCTGCTTGGCGCAGACCAAGTTCCTGATGACCGGTCTGCAGGTCGACGAGAAGCGCATGCGCGCCAACCTCGACATCACCAAGGGGCTCATTGTCTCAGAAGCAGTGATGATGGGGCTCGGCCCGCACCTCGGCCGGCAGTACGCGCACGACTTGGTCTACGACATCTGCCGCCAGGTGGTCGCGACCGGCCGTCCGCTCGTCGATCTGCTCGGGGAGAACGCCGAGATCGCCAAGCACATGAGCAAGCCGGAACTCGCCAAGCTGTGCGACCCGGCGAACTATCTCGGCCAGGCCGGCGAGATGGTGGACCGGGTGCTGGAGCTGCGCGGCAAAGGCTGAACGCTCCCGCAACGCAACCATGCGCCACCTGCGCCCGTAAAGGCTTTGACGCCACGGCTTCGATGCGCTTTCTTTCAGTTCCAAAGTAGGTTCCAGCGTACCCCATGAACGTTTCCGGCGAATTCACCGTCAAGGCCCCGCGCGACGCCGTGTTCGACACGATCCGCGATCCGAAGACGTTCATTTCACTGATCGACGGGGTGCAGGATCTCGAGGAGATCGACCCAACCCATTACCGGGCGGTGTTCGAAACCAAGATCGCCTACATGAAGTTCCGCTTCAAAGTGGCGGTTGAGGTCACCAAGCTCGAAGTCGGCGAAATCGGCGCCAAGATCGAGGGCACGCCGCTCGGCGTGGTCGGCCGTCTCACCGCGACGTCGTCCACGACCCTGACGGAAAGCGACGGCGAGACCAAGGTGGCCTATTCGGTCGATGCGACGCTGGCGGGCAGGCTCGGCAGCATGGGCCAGCCGGTGCTGCGGTCGAAAGCCAAGGACCTGGAAAAGATTTTTGTCACGAGGCTGCGCGACCGTTTCGCGCAGGCCGTCTCGTAGGACACGATTCAATCATGCGGAACCACTGCATGCCGCGAATTCGAAGCCACCTCTCCCATGGGGAGAGGTCGGCGCACCATAAGCGCGTTCACGCGCGTCTTCGACGCGCTAT
>CAMDEB010000247.1 GCA_945893085.1 Rhodoplanes serenus
AAGGGCATGCTCGACGTGCAGACTGGACTGCTCAATGTCGACGCCTTCGGCCGCGACCTCACCCAGGCCATCGACGAAACCGCGGAGCGCGGCGTCGGCCTCTCGATTGCGCGCTTCGGTTTCGACGACGCCATCGACCGCCGCACCAGCTTCGACGCGGCCCGGCTGCTCAGCCGGCTGATGCGCAACGTCGATTTCGCCTGCCGGCAGGACGACGGCTCGCTGCTCGCGGTGTTCACCGAGACCGACCTGCGGCACGCCCATGTGGTGGCGCGGCGGCTCGCCGCCGTGCTCAAGCACACCATGCTGCGGCCGGGCGGCGACCGCACGCCGATCAGCCCCAACGTGACGCTCGCGACGCTGAAGCCCGCGGACACCATGCTGACGCTGCTGGCGCGGATCGCGCCGCGCCCGGTTGCCGCCGAGGAACCGGCGGCTTAAGTCTAGCGGGCCAGCCAGCGAGGCCCGCCCATGTCCACCGAAAAGCCGTCCGTCACGCCGCTTCAGATCGATGTCGTCTCGGACGTCGTCTGCCCCTGGTGCTTTATCGGAAAGGCTCGATTGGAGAAGGCCTTGGCACTGAAACCGGATATTCCGGTCGAGGTGCGTTTCCACCCCTATTTCCTCAATCCCTGGGTGCCGCGCGAAGGCATGGCCCGCGACGAGTACCTGACCACCAAGTTCGGCTCGCCGGATCGCTACAAGGCGATCGCCGGGCGGGTCGCCGCCGCGGCCGCCGAAGAGGGCCTGACCTACGCGGTCGACAAGATGAAGCGGCAGCCCAACACGCTGGACTGCCACCGGCTGATCCTGTGGGCGCAATCGGCCGGCAAGGCCGCCGATATGAAGCAGCGGCTGATGGACCTGTATTTCACCGACGGCGCCGACCTGTCCGACCGCGAGGTGCTGGTGCAGGCCGCAGCCAGCATCGGCATGGACTCAGACGACATCCGCAAGATGCTGGCGAGCGACGCCGACGTGGCCCGCGTCGAGGCCGCCGCCAATTCCGCCAAGGACGCCGGCATCGATGGCGTGCCGACCTTCATCTTCGGCGGGGTCGCCGCGGTCAGCGGCGCGCAGTCGCCGGAAACGCTCGCCGAGGCGATCGAACAGGTCGCCAACAACCGCGAGAAATTCCTGGCCGAGCAGCGCGCCGCCCAGGCGGCAGCGGTCTGAGCTAGCGCGCGAAGCGCAGCGCCAGCACCAGGATCGCGCTGGCCGCGATCCAGGAGCCGAGGATGCGGGCGCCGATCCGCAGCCAGGGGCGCTGCAGGCGTGAGGCGGCTTCGACCACAACGATGAGCAGCAGGGTCGCACCGAAGCCGGTGCCGATCAGCATCAGGTTGGCCTCGCGCACCGAAACCACCTCGGGCGGCGAGTCGAGCGCAATCGCCAGGCCGGTCACCGCGCCGAACGCGCAGGCGGCCGGCTCCGGCAACGGCCGGCCGAGCGCGACCAGCGCGCCGGTCGCCACCGCCAGCAGCAGCAGCGCCTCCCCCATCAGCATCGGCACAAAGCCGAGCGTCATCACCAGCAGTCCGGCGGTCAGCGCGACGATGGTCGCCAGCGCCGCCGGCCGGCTGCCCTGCGCCGCCTGGCCGATCAGCAGTCCCAGTCCCAGCAGCGCCAGCAGATGCGCGGACACGAACAGCGGATGCAGCACGCCGCCGAAGAAGCCGCCGATCCCGAGCGGCGGCGGATGCGCAAGCGCCGGGCTTGCAATCAATGCCAGCATGAGCACGAGCAGCAGCCGCGTCATATCATCCGACCCAGGAACACCACGCCCATGCAGGCGATGAAGCCGCCGGTCGTGCGCACGGCGATCAGCCCCGCCGGCCAGCGCACCAGCAGCGCCGCAGTCCACAACGGCGGCCGGGCTTGCAGCGCCACCGCCAGACCCAGCATGACCGCCGAGAGCGCGATGCCGATCTCGACGCCGGGCAGCGGCATGCCGGCGATGCCGAGCACGCCGCCGAACGCCACCAGCAGCGGAAACACCACCGGCAGGATGACGATCGCCGGGCGGCCGAGGAACGCGCCCCACAGTCCGACCGCCACCATGGCAACGATGTGGTCGGGCCCGAGCACCGGATGGGCCAGGCCGCCCACGAAGCCCTCGGCCATGCCGCCGGTGTGGGCGAGCGCCGGGCCGGCCGCCATCACACAGGGCAGCACTGCAAAAAGGCGGATTACACGCGGGCTCATGTCCGACACTATAGCGGCGTCGCAAGCCTGCGGCAGCGAGGACCGAAATGCCCGCCGTTACGATCGAGGCCATCGACACCATCCCGATCCGCATCCCGCTCGACACCTGGGCGCCGCCGCCGATGTTCGCCGGCAAGCCGCGCACCCACGTCGAGATGTTTCTGGTGCGGGTCGCGACCAGCAAGGGCGTGGTCGGCTGGGGCGAGTGCTACGGCAGCAGCCTGCCGCTGCTGAAGGCCGCGTTCGACGCCTGGGTGAAGCATCTCGCGCTCGGCCAGGACCCGACCGACACCGAGCTCACCGCCCGGATCGAGCGCGCGCTGCACGGCATGGGCCGCGCCGGTGCGACTTTGCATGCGATCAGCGGGCTCGACATCGCGCTGTGGGACATCCGCGGCAAGCTCGAGGGCGTCTCGGTGTCGAAGCTGCTCGGCGGTCCCAAGCGCACGCGGGTCGAGACCTACGCGTCGCTGTTGCAATACTCGGGCAACGTCGAGCACGTGAAGCGCAACACCGCCCGCGCGCTGGAGCGCGGCTACCGCCACATCAAGCTGCACGAGCGCACCGCGGAAGCCGTCGCCGCCTCGCGCGAGGTCGCCGGCCCGGATATCCCGATCATGGTCGACACCAATTGCGCCTGGACGCCGGCGGAAGCCGAGAAGCCGGTCGCCGCCATGGCGCCGTCGAAACCGTTCTGGGTCGAGGAGCCGATCTGGCCGCCGGAGGATTTCGAGTCGCTGGCGAAACTGCGCAAGGCCACCGGCGTGCCGCTCGCCATGGGCGAGAACGCAACCGGCGTGCTGGACTTCCGCAAGATGGTCGCCGCCGGCGCGACCGACTTCGTGCAGCCGAGCATCGTCAAGATCGGCGGGCTGACCAATCTGTTCCGGATCGCGACCGAGGCGGAGAAATCCGGCGTCACCTGCGTGCCGCACGCGTTCTTCTTCGGGCCCGGCTATCTGGCGACGCTGCACGCGATCGCCTGCAAGGAAAAGGTGGCTCCGCTGGAGCGGCTGTTCGCCGATGTCGGCTTCACCGCCTATGCGAAGACCGTTCCGGACCAGGACGGCGCGGTCGAGGTGCCCGATCGTCCCGGGCTCGGCGCCGATCCGGAGGACGAGCTGATCTCGCGCTTCCGGATCTGACGACCGGCCAAACACAAAAACCGTCTACACACTTTGGGGAGGAACTGGCGATGCAAAAACTGAACAGGCGCGCATTGATCGCGGGCGGCGCGGCCGTCTCCGCCGCCGTGGCGCTCGGCCCGCGCCCGGCCGCGGCCCAGGCCTATCCGCAGCGCCCGGTCCGCTTGATCGTCCCCTATGCGCCGGGTGGCGGCACCGACGTGTTCTCCCGCCTGCTCGCCCAGCGGATCGAGCGCGAGTTCGGCCAGTCGCTGGTGATCGACAACCGCGCCGGCGGCGCGAGCGTCATCGGCACGCGCGCGGTCGCGGAGGCTATGCCCGACGGCTACACCATCGGCATGGTGGATTCGGCCTTCGTCACCAATCCCGGCCTGCTCAAGGACAAGCTGCCCTACGACACGCGCAAGGATTTCGTGCCGGTGTCGCTGCTCTCGCGCACGCAGCTGGTGCTGTGCGTGCATCCGTCGTCGCCGTTCAAGAGCGCGAAAGAGCTGGTGGCGCACGCCAAGGCCAACCCGGGCAAGCTGACGTTCGCCTCGGCCGGCATCGGCACCGGCATCCATCTCGCCGGCGAGCAGTTCCGCCAGGTGGCGGGCATCGAGGTGGTGATCGTGCCCTATCGCGGCGGCGCACCGGCGCTCGCCGATTTCCTCTCGGGCAAGACCGATTTCACCTTCGGCGCGGTGCCAACGATCAAGCCGCACATCGAGGGCGGCAAGGCGCGCGGCCTGGGCGTCACCCGCGGGCGGGCGCCGCAGCTGCCGGACATCCCGAGCATGGAGGAGATCGGCTACGGCTCGGTCGATTCCGCGAGCGAGATGGGCCTCATCGCGCCGGCCTCGACGCCCGCCGCGATCGTGACCAGGCTCCAGCAGCTCAGCGCCAACGCGGTGAAAGATCCGGAGTTCGCGAAGGCCTTGCTCGAACGCGGCTTCCAGCCGATCGGCAGCAGCACGGACGAGTTCCGCGCCCATGTCGACCGCGAGATCGAGAAGTGGATCAAGATCATCGCAGCCGGCAACATCAAGCCGGAGTAGCGCGTCGGTTGGTCGCGCTCCGGCCTCTCCTGCGGTTTGGGAGTGTGCTAGGCTTTGTCCAACAACAGAAACACAATTTGGGGAGAACGAGATGAAGCGACTGGTCCTTACGGTGGCGCTTGCCGCGCTGACGGGCGTCGCCGCCGCGCAGGCGCAAAACTACCCCACCCGTCCGGGCGTCGTGATCGTGCCGTTCGCCGCCGGCGGGCCTGCCGACATCACCGGCCGCATCGCGGCGGAAATCTTCTCCAAAGCGCTCGGCCAGCAGTTCCTGGTCGAGAACGTCGGCGGCGCCGGCGGCGCGACCGGCACGACCCGCGCGGCGCGCGCCGCCCCCGACGGCTATACGCTGGCGCTCGGCCACATGGGCACCCACGCCGCGGCGATCGCGATCACACCCAATCTCGCCTACAATCCGGAGACCGACTTCGAGCCGATCGGGCTGATGTCGACCCAGCCCGTGGTCCTCGCCACCCGCAAAGGCTTTCCCGCGAACAACCTCAAGGAGTTCGCGACCTACGCCAAGGCCAACGCCTCCAAGCTGAACATGGCGCATGCCGGCGTCGGCTCGGTGTCGCATACGAGTTGCCTGATCCTCCACGCTGAGATCGGCATCAAGACCACGATGGTGCCGTTCACCGGCACGGCGCCGGTGCTGAACGCCATGCTCGGTGAGCAGGTCGACTACGTCTGCGACCCGATCCTCGGACCGCTGCCGCACATCCGCGCCGGAACGCTCAAGGCGATGGCCGTGGCGACCGAAAAGCGCCATCCGCTGCTTCCCGAAACGCCAAGCGCCACCGAGAGCGGACTGCCGGGATTCCAGGCCGCGCCGTTCTATGCGATCTTCGCTCCCAAGGGGACGCCGCAGGCGATCATCGACAAGCTCGCCGCGGCGCTCGCCGCCGGGCTCGATGATCCGGTGGTTGCAAACCGTTTTGCCACGCTCGGCGCGGTCATCACCGAAAAGAATGATCGCGGCCCCAAGCCGCTCGCGGCGATGGTCAAGAGCGAGATCGCGCGGCTGACGCCGATTCTCAAGGCCGCGACCGGCAACTGAGGACAGGCCGTCCCTCGTGCGCATCACCGCAGCCGTCGTCCGCGAAAAGTTCGCGGCGTTCGAGATCGACTCGCTCGAACTGACCGATCCAAGGCCGGACGAGGTGCTGGTGCGGATCGTCGCGAGCGGCATGTGCCAGACCGACCAGCACGCCCGCGACGGCTACTATCCCGCGATGAAGTACCCCGCGGTGTTCGGCCACGAGGGTGCGGGCGAGGTGGTGGCGACCGGCTCGGCGGTGCGCAAGGTGAAAACCGGCGACCATGTCATCATCTCGTTTCCCTGGTGCGGCGCTTGCCAGAACTGCCGCCAGCACGCGCCGGCCTACTGTCTCGATGCGCGCAAGCTGAAATCGAGCGGCACGCGGGCCGACGGCTCGACGCTGATGTGTGTCGGCGACGATCCGGTCTACAGCGCGTTCTTCCAGCAGTCGTCGTTCGCGACCTACGCGATCGCGAACGAGCGCTTCGTGGTGAAGGTGCGCCGCGACGCGCCGCTCGAGCGGCTCGGCCCGTTTGCGTGCAGCATCCAGACCGGCGCCGGCGCGGTGCTCAACGCCATGCGGCCGAAGCCCGGCGAGAGTTGCGTGGTGTTCGGCGTCGGCGCGGTGGGCTTGGCCGGCCTCATGGCGGCCAAGCACGCCGGCTGCGATCCGCTGATCGCCGTCGACGTGCACGAGCACCGACTGGCGCTCGCGCAAGAGCTTGGCGCGACGCACACGATCAACCACGCCAACCGCACCGACGTGGTGACGGAAATTCGCCGGATCACCGGCGCCGGCGCGCGCTACACGCTGGAGACCTCGGCCCTCCCCGCGGTGCTGCGCGAGGCGGTCGAGGCGCTCTCGCCGGTCGGCACCTGCGTGCTGGTCGGGACCGCGCGGGCCGGCACCGAGGTGGCGCTGGAAATGCCTGTCGTGCAGCAGGGCCGCATCCTGCGCGGCGTGGTGCAGGGCGACAGCCGGCCGGACGAGTTCATTCCGCAACTGGTCGATCTGATGATGGACGGCAAGCTGCCGGCCGAGCGGATGATGACGTTCTACGATCTCGCCGACATCAACCGCGCGGCGAAGGATTCCAGCGAAGGCCGGACCATCAAGCCGGTGCTGCGGATGCCGCACTGACGCGGCCGTGTCCCGGGCGCAGCGCAGCATGAGCGTCAGCGAATGGTGCGCTGCAGACCCGGGACCCCGGTTGCTTCGTCCGACAAACCGGGACCCCGCATCTGCGGTGCACCGCTTCGCTGCGCTGCGCGCTGCACCGCGTGCGGGGAACGTGTGCGCCCTACGCCGCCTTGGCCTGCTCG
>CAMDEB010000248.1 GCA_945893085.1 Rhodoplanes serenus
CGTTGAGCCGCGCCACCACCGCGGCAGGCGTGCCGGCGGGCGCCATCACCCCGGTCCAGAAGGTCGCCGTCAGCCTGGGGAAACCCGCTTCGGCCATGGTCGGAACGTCCGGCAGATCGGCGCTGCGCGTGGCATTGGTTGTGGCGATGGCCCTGATCTTGCCGTCGCGGATCAGCGGCAGCAGCGTCGCCGGCGTACCGAAGTTCAGGTGAACGCGGCCACCCAGCATATCGGCGATCGCGGGCGCGCCGCCGCGATACGGGATGCTGGCGAAATCAGCGCCGCTGATCACCTTGAACGCTTCGCCCAGCACATGCGGAGTCGATGCTAACCCGAAGCCGAAGTTCAGCGTGCCGGGATTGGCTTTGCTGGAGCTGACGAACTCGGCGAGCGTTTTCACCGGCAGCGGGGCCGGAACCACCACGTACCAATAACTGGTTCCGAGCGTCGAGACCGGCGCGAAATCCTTGATCGGATCGTAGCCAAGGTTCGGATAGGCCGCCGAGGCGGTCGCGAAGCTCGCGCTGTGCAGCAGCAAGGTGTGTCCGTCGGGCTCCGCCGTGGCAACGGCCTTGATCCCGATGGTTCCGCCGGCGCCCGGGCGGTTCTCCACGATCACGGTCTGGCCGAGGTTCGCTTGCAGCAGCGGCGCGAGCAGGCGCGCCTTGACGTCGACCGGGGAGCCGGGCGTGACCGGGATGACGATCTTGATCAGCTTGCTTGGATAGGTCTGAGCCGGCGCCGTGCCGGTGCCGGCCGCCGTCGCAGCGGCCAGCACGATCGCGGACGCGAGCAGAGACGTGACGTTTTTTGCAAACATGCTCGCACCCCGATGGCGGTCTGTGCAGCAGGCGCGAGCCTAGGCCGCGCAAGGCCGCCCGGCAATCTCCACGACGGTCGATCAGAGCAGCCCCAGCTCCCGCAACTCCCGCCGCAGCGGCTCGGGCATGTGCTTGGCACCGCGATCGACACGGTCGAGATCAGGCGGCGCGTCCTTGGCTTCGAGATAGCGCCAGCCCTGGAACGCGCGATAGAGCCGCGGCCGCACCGGCACGCATTTGGGATCGAGCACCAGGCGGCAGCGGCCGATGCCGTCCTTGTCGGTGAACGGGCGGATGTCGAGGATGCGCTCGCGGCACAGGATCTCGCCGCGGATCACCCAGTAGATCGAGCCGCCGTCGAGCACCTCTTCGGCGCGCTTGGGCACCGAACGCGTGGTGTGGATGCGCTCGGGCTTCTTCTCGCCGCGGCGTTTCTTTTCCTTGAGCTTCAGCTTGATCCAGTCCTCGAGGTCCTGGATCGAGTCGGTGCCGACGCTGAGCTTGATGAGATGAAGCGGCATGTCAGTTCGTGTCGTCCGTTGCTGCGATGGTCATGATGCTCGCGCCCTCCGCGACCTGACTGCCGGCGGCGACTGCGATCCCCGCCACGCGGCCGGCGCGCGGCGCGGTGAGCGCGTGCTCCATCTTCATCGCCTCGATGATGGCAAGCCGTTGACCCTTCGTCACCATATCACCCGCCGCCACCAACAGTTCCAGCACCTTGCCGTGCATCGGCGCCTTGATCGCGCCGTCGCCGCCCGCGTGATCGAGTTCGCCGGCCGCGAAATCCACCCGCCGGACCAGGGTCTGGCGGCCCCGGCGCAGCACATAGACCGCATCTGCCGCCTCGATCGCGACCGCATCAAGGTCGGGGGCGACGCCATCCACAGCCACGGCGATGCCGTTCCGGCCGTGGCTGACATCGGCCCGGGCCGGCTCGCCGTCCACCAGAATGGTCAATGGCAGCGAGCGCTCGCCGCCAAGCTGGAACGCGTCGGTGGCGTCCCACGGCGACGGCGGTTCGTCCGGCGCGCGGTCGAGGGATTGCGCGATCCGCGCGGTGTCCTGGGCCATGAGATGCAGCGCCCCGAGGGCTGCCGCGGCGCGATCGATGCCGCAGTCCCCGAGCAGATCGGGGTGGCGGTCGATGAAGCCGGTGTCGAACTGTCTGGCGCGGAACTCGGCGGCGCGGCACAGCGCGGCGAGCAGCGAAAGATTGGTGCGCGGCCCGATGGCAACGGTGCGATCGAGCGCGCCCGCCAGCCGGTCGAGCGCCGCCTCCCGGGTCGGCGCGTGCGCGATCAGCTTGGCGATCATCGGATCGTAGAACGGCGTGATCTCGCTGCCGGTCTCGACGCCGGTGTCGATGCGGATGCCCTCGCCTTGCGGAAATTTCAAGGCGATCAGCTTGCCGGTCGAGGGCAGGAAACCGCGCTGCGGATCCTCGGCATAAAGCCGCGCCTCGACCGCGTGGCCGCGCAGCGGCACCTTGTCCTGCGTGAGTGGCAGCGGCTCACCCGCGGCGACGCGGAACTGCCATTCGACGAGATCAAGCCCGGTGATCGCCTCGGTGACCGGGTGCTCGACCTGGAGCCGCGTGTTCATCTCCATGAACCAGAAGCCGTCGCGCCGCAGCCCCTTGGCGCCGTCGGCGATGAACTCGACCGTGCCGGCGCCGACATAGCCCACCGCCTTGGCGGCCTCGACGGCGGCGCCGCCCATCGCTTCGCGCAACTCCGCAGTCATTCCCGGCGCCGGCGCCTCCTCGATCACCTTCTGGTGGCGGCGCTGCAGCGAGCAGTCGCGCTCGTTGAGATGGATCGCGTTGCCATGGGTGTCGGCGAACACCTGCAGCTCGATGTGGCGCGGCGCGGAAATGTATTTCTCGATCAGCACCCGGGCGTCGCCGAACGCGCCCTGCGCCTCGCGTTGCGCGCCTTCGAGCGCGGCGTCGAACTCGGCGTGCTTGTCGACCCGGCGCAGGCCCTTGCCGCCGCCGCCGGCCACCGCCTTGATCAGCAGCGGATAGCCGATCTCGTAGCCGTTCTGCTTGAGGAACGAGACCTCCTGGCGCTCGCCGTGATAGCCCGGCACCACCGGCACGCCGGCCTGTTCCATCAGCGTCTTGGCGCGGTCCTTCAGCCCCATGGCGCGGATCGCCGACGGCGGCGGTCCGACGAACACGATCCCCGCGTTGGCGCAGGCCTCGGCGAAGTCCGGATTCTCCGACAGGAAGCCGTAACCGGGATGGATGCAGTCGGCGCGCGCCTTGCGGGCGACCTCGATCAGCTTGTCGATCAGAAGATAGCTCTCCCCGGCCGGCGGCGGGCCGATCGGATGGGCTTCGTCGCACAGCCGCACATGCAGCGCGGAGCGATCGGCCTCCGAATAGACCGCGATCGTGCGCAGGCCGAGACGCTTCGCCGTGCGCGCGATGCGGCAAGCGATCTCGCCGCGATTGGCGATGAGGACCGACGAGAACATCGCCTTGGCCTTAGCACCGACGGCGCCGCCTGTCGTCAGACAACGCTCATCGCGGGGCCGGCGCGGCTGGAGGAGCAAGCTGCATGGGCGGCGGCGGCGGCATCGGCACCGCGGCCGGCTGCGGCTCGCGGGCCGCCGGCGTTTCGCGCGCCGACTGGCGGCGGGCGGCAGGCGCGGCCGGCGGCTTGGACTGCGCCGCGGGCACGGCGTTGGGGTCGGCCGCCGCCGGCAGCGGCGGCTCGGCATTCATGATGCTGATCGGCGGGATCGAAGCCGACGAGGGGAAGTCGTATTTGCTGGCGAGCGGAATGCCGGTGGGCTGATTGCCGGGCGTAGCCGCCGGCGAAACGGCAGCGGTCGCCGGCTGCGGCGGGGTTCCGGCCATCGCCGGCGCTTCGGGGCGCCAGGCCACGGCGTGCATCACCACGTTGGCGTCGAAGGTGCGCTCCTCGATATTGCGCGCGACCGCCTTGGCATCGCGCAGCAGCTTGAACGCGGCGCAGGCGTCGGCGCGGCAGCCGCGCATCGCCAGCACATGGGCGACGACGCCGTAGCGGTCGGTTTCGATCCCGCGGCGCAGCCGTTCGAGCACCGGCTCGTAGCTGCGGTCGCGCCGGGCCAACTCCAATCCATCGGCCAGCAGCGCGAGCCTCGCATCGGTGTAGGCGACCGCGGCAGCGGCCGCCTCGGGACTGGCGAACAGCGCCTTTTCGCAAGCCTCCTCGACCGAGGTGTTGGCCACCGCATCGAGACAGGCAAGCGCGGAACCCGGGGTGATCGCCCGTGCGGTCAATTCGGTCGAGCGCGCGTCGAGCGCGCGGCGCGCTGTGACCTTGTCGGCCATGTCCGAACGATCGAGCATGGTCCACAGCACCAGCGTGCCGACCAGCACCACTCCGCCGAGCCAGATCATACTCAGAGCGCCGGACGAGCGGACGCGATCAAACGACATCAAGTCAAGCCGGCGGGAGGCGATGACGCCGATCAGGAGGATGACCGCAGCGCCGAGGATCGCGCCGGCCACCCACGGCGGCAGCATCAGCGCGCCGCTCGCGGGGTCCAGGCCCGGTAGCCAATGGTCGAGACCCGACACGATTTACGGCACCCCGCTCAACATCGTCGCTACGGCTAGTATGCCGGAGCGACGAAATTGAGGCCATCCCAATTGAAGGCAGGGCAAAAAGCCGCGAGCCGCGAACGGCGGTCCGCGGCCCGGCTGTTGCTGCGATCGAGCGCGGTTACTGGGTCTTGATATTCGCCGATTTCACCACGGCAGCCCACTTGTCGATGTCCTTGCGCAGGTAGGCATCGAACTCCGAAGGCGACATCGCCAAGGCCGCGGCGCCCTGCTTGTCCCAGGCCGCCTTCACGTCGGCGCGGCCGATCGCCTTGTTGACCTCGGCATTGAGCTTGTCGACGATCGGCTTCGGCGTGCCGGCCGGCGCCATGATGCCGATCCAAATGGTGGCGTCGTATCCGGCAACGCCGGATTCGGCGATGGTCGGCACGTTGGGCAGCACGCTCGATCGCTTGCTGGCCGAAGTGGCGAGCGCGCGCACCTGCCCGGCCTGCACGTTCGCCGTCATCGTGGTGATCGCGTCGAAGGCCATCTGCACGTGTCCGCCGATCACGCTGCTGCGCATTTCGCCTGAGGCCTTATGCGGCACATGCACGATGTCGGTGCCGCTCAAGGATTTGAACAGTTCGCCGGCCATATGATACGGCGTCGCCAGCCCCGATGACGCATAGTTGAGCCCGCCCGGCTTCGCCTTGGCGAGCGCGATGAACTCTTTGACGTCCTTCGCGGCCACCGACGGATGCACCACCATCACCAGGTCGGAATAGTTGATCGCCGCCACCGGCAAGAAATCACGCATCAGTTGGAACGGCTTGTTGGGCGTGAGCGACTCGTTGGTGGTGTGGGTGTTCGACATCAGCAGCAGCGTGTAGCCGTCGGGCGCGGACTTCGCGACCTCGTTGGTGCCGATGATCGAACCTGCGCCCGGCCGGTTCTCGACCACGAACGACTGCTTGAGCGAATCCGACAAATACTGGGCGAGCTGCCGCGCGTAGATATCGGCCGGGCCGCCGGGGCCGAACGGCACGACGATCTTTACCGCGCGCGCGGGATAGTCCTGCGCCACGGCCTGAGACAAGAGCGCCGTCAGCGCGAGCGAGGCAAGCGCGGCGATGCGAACCAGGTTTTTCATTCAATCCTCCCCTGAGCCCGTCCGGCGACGGGCGATGGTCATTGGGACCAACGCTTGATGGCGTCCATTATTCCGGCCGCTTGTAGCATGCGGGCGCGCCGGGCGCAGACCCCTGCGACCATAAGCGCCGTCCGCTCGCGCGCCGGATCAGGCGTCGCCCGGCGATTTGTAGGTGCGGACCAGATCGCTCGCCGCCGCGAATGCGCCCTTGGCTTCGATCGAGGTCATCGCCAGCGTCGTGCGCAGGTCGCTGACGCCGCCGCTGCTGGCAGCCGCGAGCAGCGCCGCGGCCATTTGCGTCTCACCCGGCGCCTCGAGGACGCTGAGAAAGTCGTACTCGCCGAACGTCATGTAATAGCTCAGCACGCGGCCTCCGGCCTTGGCCATATGCCGCGACAGCGCCTCGGCGCGGTCCTCCGGCTTCACGATCATGCCCTTGATGGCCTCGCGCGTGTAACGCCCCTGGGTAATGAAAATCATCGCTTCCCTCCCTCCGCCGACACCCGGTCCGGCCCTGTTTCCGCGCCGGATGATAGTCGACAGCGCAGGCCCTATGGAACCAATACCCCGGCCCGCGCGTTTGTTGACTTACACAATCATTCCACGTGGGGAGCTGATCATGCGCGTTCTGTTCGGAATGATACTCGGAGCCTTCCTGACCGTTGGCGTCGCCTTCTTTTATGACACCTGGGCGACCGGCCCGGCGGTGACAACCGGCTCGAACTCGTCGGTCGTCGTGCAACGGCCGATGGTGAACTGGGACGTGATCGGCGAGAATTGGCGCATCGTGCGCCTGCGCGTCCATGACGCCTGGACGACGCTGTCGCACAAGATGGCGGGCTAACCCGAATTACAGGACCAGGACGCGAAACGGGCCCGCTGTAGCGGGCCCGTTGTCGTTTCACGGCTGTTCGTTCTAGCGGTCGCGATCGAGCTGGCTTTCCTTGGCGACGCGCTCGAAGGCCTCGCCCATGCTCTTGATGCGATATTGATGCTCATCGCCTTCCGGCGGCAACAGCTTGATGATTTTGAAGGTTCCGCTCGCGCCAAACCGCCCGAACGGCCCGGACGTGTACCTCACGGCCTGACCGATCGAATATTTGTGTGTTTTTAACAACGCACGCCTCCCGTCAACTCTACGCTGAATCTCACCCCGCATGACGGCACCCAAACGCCCCATG
>CAMDEB010000249.1 GCA_945893085.1 Rhodoplanes serenus
GACGGTGGCGCTCGCCGCCGCGGTCACGTCCTCGAGCATCGACGCAGCGGTCGGGCTGATCGGCCTGAGCGACAACGTGCATCTCGCCTGAGGCCGGAACAGCCGTCCGTCATTTGCCTACTGCATCGGCACCTTGGCGTCGGCGGCGACCTTCTTCCACTTGGCGATCTGCCCGGCGATCATGGCGTGCATCTCCTCGGGCGAGCTTGAGCGCACCGCGTTGCCGGCCTGCGACAGCCGGTTGCGCAGTTCGGGCGCCGCAAGCACGGCCTGGGTTTCTTTCGCCAGCCTGGCGACGATCGGCGCCGGCACGCCCTTGGTGGTCGCCAAGCCGAGCCAGGACTGCACGTCGAAGCCGGGCAGGGTCGCGGCCACGGTCGGCATCTCCGGCAGGCTCGGCCAGGTGTTGGGGCTGGTGACGGCGAGGCCGCGCACCGTGCCGGC
Organism: Rhodoplanes serenus; assembly: GCA_945893085.1. Classification (GTDB taxonomy): domain Bacteria; phylum Pseudomonadota; class Alphaproteobacteria; order Rhizobiales; family Xanthobacteraceae; genus Z2-YC6860. The sequence continues at coordinate 445 of CAMDEB010000249.1, forward strand.
GCTGACCAGCGGCACCGCCGAGGTCAGCGTCTCGATCACCACGTCGAGCCGGCCGCCGACCAGATCCGCGAACGACTGCGGCGCGCCGCGATAGGGCACGTACACCATCTGCACGCCGGCGAACGCGCCCAGCAGTTCGCCGATCAGGTGCTGGGTCGAGCCGACGCCCGCGGTGCCGTAGGTCACCTTGCCGGGATTGGCCTTGGCGTGGGCGATCAGGTCGGCGATCGACTTCCACGGACTGTCCTTGTTCACCGAGATCACGAACGGAAAAAAGATCACCGTCGAGATCATCTGCAGATCGTTGAGCGGATCGAACGGCATGGTCTTGTAGATCGCCGGGAAGATCGTGTAGCCGCCGGTGATCATGACCAGGGTGTAGCCGTCCGGCGTCGCGGTTGCGATGCGGGCGGCCGCGGTCATGCCGCCGGCGCCCGGCCGCGGCTCGACCACGACCGGTTGTCCCAACCGCTCGGTGAGCGAGCTTGCCACCATGCGCGCGATCACGTCGGAGTTGGCGCCGGCGGCGATCCCGCTGGTGAGCAGAATCGGCCGGTTCGGATAGTCGCCCTGCGCGAACGCCGGACCCGCCAGCGCCAGCCCGCAGGCGAGCGCAAACCACGACGCCAATCTCATCGCCATCCTCCCGTTTTGCGGCGTCGCTCTCTGCGGAGCGTTGCCGCCTTTAGAACTACAGTCGCGTCACGCGCGCATGCAGGATCGCGGCGCGGCCGCCGCGCACCTCCTTGATGCAGCGCGCCAGCGCCGCCGGCACGTCGGCCGGCTCGGTGACCTTCTCGCCATAGGCGCCGAACGCCTCGCCGACCTTGGCGAATTCGGCGGTCGGCAGCAGATTGGCCTGGAACGAGTTCGCGGTCTCGGCCTCGCCCTGCGGATAGACGCGCCGGGTGGATTCTTTCACCGCCGACCAGCCGGTGTTGTCGAACACGATGACGAAGATCGGCAGCTTGTATTGCTGCGCCACCGAGAAGATCGACGTGGGGTTGCCGAAATAGAAGCTGCCGTCGCCGACCACCTGCACCGCCATGCGCTCGGGTGCCGCGAGCTTCGAGCCGAGCGCCATGCCGCCGGACCAGCCGAGGCCGCCGCCGGCCAGCCGCACCATGGTGCTCGGCAGCGGACGCTCGATCTGCATCAGCACCGCGCCGGTGTTGCGGATCGCCTCGTTGAACACGAGATCGTCCGGCTTCAGCAGCTTGTTCAGCTCCGCCATGATGTAGTGCGGGTTGATCTGGTCCGGCTTGCCGGGGTTCGCGGCGAGCTTCTGGATGGTGTCGAGGCGCACGGCCTTCGCCGCCTTGAGCTGCTCCATGCGCGCCGCCGCCGCCTGCTTGAACTTCGGCGTCGCCTTCGCCTTCAGCTCTTCGAGCACCTGCGCCAGGATGTGCGAGCTCGCGCCCTGCATGCGGAGGTTGCCGGGGAAGGTCCACATCGGCGACGCGGGCTTCAGCACGTCGATGTCGATATGCGCCCAGAACGAATTGGCCTTGGGCTGCACGTCGTTCGGGAACCAGGGGATGTCGACGTCGACCAGGACGCCGACATCGGCCTTCGGCAGCAGCTTGTCGGCGGTGAAGCCGGAGAAGCACACGGTGTCCTGCGAGATGTTGTAGTTCGAGTTCGACTCCGTCAGCGCCGCGCCGGTGAACTCGGCGAGCTCGACGATCAGCTTCGCCGAGGTCGGATTGCGGCCGGCATAGGCAGTGATGATGATCGGATTCTCGGCGGTGAGCAGCTTGTCGACCAGCGCCGTCACCAGCGCCGGATCGGCGCCGCCGCCCTGCGAGCCGGAGAATTGGTCGGCGGAGTATTGCCGCACCTGGTCCTCTTTCCAGGCCTGAGTCAGCGTCTCGCGCTGCATCATCAGGTAGACCGGCCCCTGCGGGTGGCTCTCCATGATGGTGTGCGCGCGCCGCAACGCCTCCTTGACCACGACGCCGGAGGGCAGGGTCCATTCCCACTTCACGTAGGGCCGCACCAGGCTGCCCTGGTCGAACGGCTCCTGGATGAAATGCACGTAGGTGTCGCGCGAGCCGGTCAGCTCGCCGCTCGCCGTGAACGGCGCCTTGCCGGCCATCAGCAGCACCGGCAGCCGGCTGCGGTAGAGGTTGTGCATCGCCACCGCGGTGTTGGCGGTGCCGACGTCGACGTGCACCAGCACACCCTGGCCGCGCCCGGTCATGAAGGCGTAGCCGGCGGCCATGTGCGCCGCGGTGTTCTCGTGCGGGCACAGGATGACGTTCGGATAGGCCTCGCCGAGCTTGGTGCGGTTCGCCATCTCCTCGATGATCGGGGCGTGATCGGTGCCGAAATTGCAGAACAGGTGCTCGATCCCGAGCTCGTTCAGGCCCTCGAGGAAGTAGTAGGCGGTGGGGTGTTCGGGAGCGTTGCTGGTCTGGCGGGCGACGGCTGGGGGCATGGGGTGTCACCGATCCTAATGGCTGATGGGGAAGGGATGTTCCTGGGTCCCACTGTGCCTGTTTGGTGTGGGGTGTTTCAAGCGGGCCGAAATCGTAACGGCTCGATTTCACGCCGCCGCCGGCACCCGCGTCACCTGATGCGCTTGCAGCTTCGGCAGCACGTCGCGGCCGAATCTCCTGATTTGCTCCAGGAATACATCGTACGACATCGCACCGACGTTCATGTTGAGCAGCAGCGTGTTGGCGCCCATGCGCTCGGCGCCCTCGATCAGCCGCTCGGTGACCTCCTTCGGCGAGCCCCAGGCCAGCTCGCCGATGTCGATCTTGCGTTCGATGTCGGCCAGCGTCGTGCGCTGCATGCCCTCGCGGTCGACGCCCGCGCCGACGCGGTTTTCCGGCTTGATGTAGTCGTAGGACGACGACGACAGATAGCCGGTGCCCTGCGGCGACGACTTCTGCTCCAGCGAGCCGTGGTGCCAGAGCGTGTGCACGAAATAGAGATAGAACGGGCTGTACTCGCGGATCGCCGCGGCGCGGTCCTGCGCGACATAGGCATCGGCGAAGAAGCAGAGGTGTTCAGGCGTGATGCGCCTGCCGTTCGCGGCAAGCTGCTTGGCGAAATAGCCGACGATGTCCTGGGTCAATCCGCGGTGATGATCGGGGATCACCGCGCTGAAGTTGTGCCGGCCGGCCCATTCGATGGTTTCCTTCGAACCGGTGAACGGCACCCAGACCGGCGGATGCGGCTGCTGATACGGCCGCGGCCAGATCGCGATGTCCTTGTAGGACCAGAACTTGCCCTCGTAGGAGAACACGTCCTCCGTCCACGCCTTCAGGATGATGTCGACCGCCTCCTCGAAGCGCGCCCGCGATTCCGACATCGGCACGCCATAGACGTTGTATTCGCGCGGCACCCCGCGCGCGAAGCCCGAGAGAATCCGGCCGCGCGACAGATTGTCGGCCATCGCCAGTTCCTCGGCGATGCGCAGCGGATTGTGCAGCGGCACCAGATTGCCGAGCAGCAGGAACTTCAGCCGCTTGGTCCGCTGCGCGCCGACCGCCGCCATCATGTTCGGCGAGTTCATCATGCTATGCGGCGTGGTGTGGTGCTCGTTTAAGCCCACGCCGTCGAAGCCGAGCTTGTCCATTTCCTCCCAGCACAGCAGATGCTCTTCGTAGGTGCGCGCGGCGATCTCGGGATCGAAATGGTCGGCGGGGAGCGGATAGGGGAGGTACTTGGTTTCCTTGTACTGATCGAAGTGCTTCCCATACGGCAGCAGGTCGAAGACGAAAACTTTCATTACGGATTTCCAGAGTCTGTTGTGATGGCCCAGCTCTCTCCGCCGTCATGCCCGGCCTCGTGCCGGGCATCCACGTCTTCCTTCTGGTTGAAGCAAGGCGTGGATGGCCGGGACACAAGGCGAGCGAAGCGACGCCGTCTTCGACGGCTATGCCCGGCCATGACGTGGATGGAGTTAGCCACGCGCCTTCCTGATCTCGGCCGCGGAGTTGATGGTGGCGTGCAGGTTGCGCGCGTATTCGACCGCGCCGGCGACCGGCATGTCGGGGGCGGTGCGGACATATTCCTTGGCGCTGCGGATCGAGATCGACGGCGCCTTCAGCATCGCGGCGGTGAGCTTGTCGACGGTCGCGTCGAGCTGCGCCGCCGGCACCACGTCGCTGACGATGCCGTAGGACAGCGCGCGCTCCGGCGTCACCTCGAACATCGAATAGACCAGATAGGCCATCGCCTTCCGCGGCACGCGGTCGACGAACGACGACATCACCATGGTCGGCATGATCTGGTGCGCCATCTCCGGCACCGAGAACGACGCCTTGTCGCTCGCCAGCGTGATGTCGCAGGCGGCGGCAATGGCGCAGCCGAAGCCGTGCGCGCCGCCCTGCACCACGGCGACGATCGGGATCGGGCAGTTGCGCATCGCGCCGTAGGCGTCGAACACCACGTCGCTGAAGTTGCGGCGCTCATAGGCGGTCGGCTCGACCGCCGGACGCGCGCCCATGCCAAAGCGGCCGACGCAGAAATCCTTGCCGGCGCCGCGCAGCACGACGATGTCGGAGGTCTTGGCCGCGTCGCCGATGAGCTGCGTCAGCTCCCGCACCATGTCGTCGGTGACGGCGTTGCCGCGCTCGGGCTGGTTGAGCGTGATGCGCAGGATCGGGCCGTCCTGCTTGGTCAGGATGTCGTTGGACATGCGAACGCCTTTCGATGGGTACCAAAAAATCGCGCGGAGCATATCGTCTGGAACGCGCCGGACGCCAGCGGTCATTGAAGCGCGCAGCGGCGCGTCCTACACTGCGGCCCACCGATGAAACCCGCCCCGTTCCAGTATCACGCCCCGAAAACCATCGAGGAGGCCGTCGCGACCCTGGCGCGCGTCGCGCCCGACGACGGCCGCGTGCTCGCCGGCGGCCAGAGCCTGGTGCCGACCATGGCGTTCCGCCTGGCCCGGCCGCGCCATCTGGTCGACATCAACGGCATTGCGGCGCTGAAGCGGCTGGCGGTCGAGGACGGCAAGCTCTGCATCGGCGCCGGCGTGCGCCACGCGGCGTTTCACCGCCCGGTGGCGGAGGGGCCGCTCGGGCAGCTTCTGTCCAACGTCGTGCACCATATCGCGCATCATCCGATCCGCACCCGCGGCACGTTCTGCGGCAGCATCGCCCACGCCGATCCGGCGTCGGAGTGGTGCGCGGTCGCCGCCGCGCTCGACGCCGAGATGGTGGCGCGGAGCACGCGCGGCACGCGCATCGTCCCGGTCGCCGGGTTCTTCCAGGGCATCATGACCACGGTACTGGCGGAGGATGAATTGCTTGCCGAGGTGCGGCTGCCGCTGCTGTCGGCCGGCACGCGTGTGGGCTTCAACGAGTTCAACCGCCGCGCCGGCGATTTCGCCATCGCCATGGCGGTGGCGGTCTTCCAGATGAAGGACGGCAAGATCGCCGACGCGCGTCTCGCCATCGGCGGCGCCGAAAGCTCGCCACGTCGCATCGCCGCGGCCGAGCGCGCGCTGAACGGCGAGGCGCCGGACGCAGCCGCTTTCACCGCCGCAGCCGATGCCGCCGCTTTGGCGGTCGATCCGCTGGAGGACAACGCCAACACCGCGGCCTATCGGCGCGACATCGTCCGCGCCGTCGCTCGTCGCGCGCTGGAGCAGGCGGCATGACCACGCAAGCGATCAAATGGATCGGCCAATCGGTCGAGCGGCTGGAGGACCCGCCGCTGGTCACCGGGCGCGGCCAGTTCGCCGGCGACATCAATTTCGCCCGCCAGGTCCACATGCGCATCGTGCGCTCGAACCACGCGCACGGAAAAATCATCTCGATCGACACCAAGGCCGCGCGTGCGGTTCCAGGCGTGGTCGCGGTGTGGACCGCAGCCGACATCGCCGACATCGGCCCGATCGATTTCCGCGAAGGCCCGATCGAGAAGCTCGCGCCGTACCGCCAGCCGGTGCTGGCGACCGAGCGGGTGCGCTACGTCGGCGATCCGGTCGCCGCGGTGTTCGCCGAAGACCCCTACATCGCCGAGGACGCCGCCGATCTGGTGACGATGGAGATCGAGGAGCTGCCGGTGCTGCTCGCGGCCGATGCCGAGCCCGGCGAGTTCGCGCCCGGCCGCAACACCGAGGCGACGATCCTGCATCAGGGCTACGGCGACATCGACGCGGTGTTCCGCAGCGCGCCGCACATCGTCGAGCTGAAGCTGACCAGCGGCCGGCACTCCGGCGTGCCGCTGGAATGCCGCGGCGCGCTCGGCCGCT
>CAMDEB010000250.1 GCA_945893085.1 Rhodoplanes serenus
GACACGAAGATCACGGCGACCGTGATGAAGTCGAGATGCGGCTGGTTCGGCACCAGCATGTACATCGCCAGCGCGCAGCACAGCAGGTCGACGATGCCGATCAGGATCTGCAGCAGCGTCAGCGGCCCGCCCGGCAGACGGACCTCCCAGGTGTCCCGGCCGATGACGCGCGGCGCGAGCCACGCCCAGATCACGTAGCAGACCAGCACGATCAGCGCGGTGATGCCGAGCGCGCTGTTGAACCAGATCGGCAGCTGGTCGATCGCCGCGGCCGCCTCGGGGTGAATGACGAATCCGAGCCCCAGCACCGTGGCATTGCCGAGCCAGAACGTCAGCCCGGCGATGAAGCAGAGCTTGGCGACGTCGACCGCGTCGAGCCCCCAGGCGGAGTAGATGCGGTAGCGCACTGCGCCGCCGGTGAACACGCTGGCGCCGACGTTGTGGCCGATCGAATAGGAGGCGAAGCCGGCCAGCGCCGCCACGCGGTAGGGCACGTCCTTGCGGCCGATCGTGCGCAGCGCGAACAGGTCGTAGAACGTCAGTGTGAAATAGCCGGCGGCGACGAAACAGGCGGCGATCGCGACATCGCGGTACTCGACCGTCGTCATCGCGGTCAGCACCTTGCTGAAGTTGATGTCGTGCAGCTTGCGGTACAGCACCACCGCGGCGACCGCGATGATGATGAGGCTCACAGCGATTCCGACCCGGTGCCAGCCGATCCTCTGGTCGAAAAACCGCGCCGCGGCGCGCAGCCAAGACATTCTTCGCTCCAGATCGGTCCTTGAATCGCGGCCGGGTGCGACGTGGGTACTACCAGAACTCCCGAAGAGGTGCGAGGGTTCAGGAACCGCAGGATGGAGCCTGGAAATGACCCCGCTGAAGACCGCAATCGGGACCTATGGCGCGACCAAGCCCCTGAAGGAGGGCCGCGTGCCCACGAACGGGATGACGCTCGAGCATATCGAGGTCGAGCCGATCATCGCCGCCATGCGGCGGATGTGCCGGGGCCTCGAATTCGATATCTGCGAAATGGCGTTTACGACCTACCTGTGCGCCCGGGCCGCCGGCAAGCCGTTCACCGCCATCCCGGTTTTCGTCACCCGGAACTTCCATCACTGGGCCATCTCCATCAACACCAAGTCCGGCATCAAGGAGCCGAAGGACCTGGAAGGCCGCGTGGTCGGGGTCAACCGCGGCTACACCGTCACCACCGGGCTGTGGGCCCGGGGCATCCTGCAGAGCCAGTATGGCGTCAACCTCGACAAGGTCACCTGGGTGCCGACCGACGACGAGCACGTTCAGGAATTCAAGGCACCGCCGAACGTCGACTACGCCCGTTTCCGCGGCAGGAATCTCTCCGAACTCCTGGAGACCGGGCAGATCGACGCCGCGATCGGTGAGATGAAATCCGATTCGCCCGACATCAGGCAGCTCATTCCCGACGCCCGCAACGCCGCCTTCGACTATTTCCGGAAGACCGGCATCTATCCGATCAATCACGGCGTGGTCATCAAGAACGCGCTGCTTAAGGAGCGGCCGTCGCTGGCCGACGACCTGTTCCGCGCGTTCGAGGGGTCGAAGGCGATCTATATGAAGAACCTGGACGGCAACAGCATGACGGCGTGGGACAAGGCCGCGGCCGACAATGCCAAGGTCGTCGGCGACCCGTTCCCGTACGGCATCGAGGCCAACCGCAAGGCGCTGGAAGCGATCACCCAGTTCGGCGTCGACCAGCGCATGACGCCGCGGAAATTCACGGTCGAAGAGCTGTTCGCGGTTAATTGACAGACGTCTGACGATTTGGGATATTGTTCGCCGAACCGCGGATGCGGTGGCGAGACCCTGTAAAAACGCGTGCAAGGGAGGCGGCCATGGCCGAGCTGAAAAAAGTCAAAGCTTCGATGATGAACGCGATCCACGACCTGCCGCTGCTGGTCGCGCGCGACGAGGGCTTCTTCCGCGACGAGGGCCTCGACGTCGATATTCTCGTCACGCCGGGCAGCGGTCAGCACAATTCCGACGACCGGGCGTTGAAGGACGACATCTTCAAGCGCGGCTTGGAGGCAACCTACGACCAGGGCCAGTGCGATCAGTTCCGCATGTGCGAATGGGGCATCATGAAGCGCGCGGTGGAGACGATCCAGGAAAAGAACCTGCGCCCCGCCAAGATCGTGGCGCTCGGCTCGGCGATGTCGAGCTTCGCCATCGTGGTCGATCCGAGGTCGGGCATCTACGAGCCGGAGCAGCTCAAGAACGTGCCGATCGCGGTGAGCCAGTACAACGGCTCGCACTTCACCATGCTGAAGATGATGGAAGGCTTCATCAAGCGCGACGAAATCAAGATCACCAACGCCGGCACCCATCGTCAGCGGATGGAGGCGGTGATGTCCGGCAAGGTGAAGGCCGCGAGCCTGCAGGAGCCGTGGATCAGCGTCGCCGAGGCACAAGGTGGCCGCGTCATCATCGAGTCGCATTCGACCCGCAGCGAAGCGGCCGGCGACGAGATGGACGGGCCGACGCTCGCCAAGATGTTCCGCGCCGAGGCGCGCGCCGCCGAGGCGATTCAGAAGAACCCGGAGAAGTTCGCGCATTACATCGTGGCGGAGGCCGGCGGGCTGATCGGCCTGAAGGACCTCAAGCTGGCGCGCATCCTCAACGCCCCGCCGGTGCCCTACACGCGCGAGCGTTTCGACGACAATTACAATTGGACGCTGAGCTGGGGCCTGGTGCCGCCCGGCGCCACCTACGAGAACACGGTCGACAACCGCGCCTGGCAGTAGGCGAGCTCGGTTTCGCGGATCTGACGGCGCCGGCGAACGTCGGCGCCGTTTTGTTTTCAGGCGTGAACCGGGCAATATCGAAGCGAATGCCGAACGATCCTCTCGACGAACTCTACCGCCGCCCCGGCTTCATGATCCGGCGCGCCCATCAGATCGCGGTCTCGCTGTTTCTGGAAGAGACCGGCGAGCTTCGCATCACCACGACGCAATACGGCATTCTGCATCTGCTCAAGCACCGCTCCGAACTCGACCAGATCACGGTGGCCAAGCTGCTCGGGCTCGACCGCTCCACCACCGGCATGGTTCTGACCAAGCTCGAGAAGGCCGGCCTTGTCGGCCGCAGCATCGGCGCGAACGACCGGCGCAAGCGGTCGCTGGCGCTCACGCCCGCGGGCGAAAGGATGCTGGAGCGGCTCGCCGAGCCCGCCCGGCGCGTGCGAGCGCGGCAGATCTCGGCCTTCGCGCCAAACGAGCGCGAACTGTTTCTCACGTTGCTCGACAAATTCACCCGCACCTTCAATGCGTCGACGCGGGTGCCGCTCGCGCAGCGCCGCGCCGAAGACAAATCCGCACCGCGGCCAGCGCGCTCCCCCCGCATCAAGACCGTCCGCAAGCAGCCCAAATGAACCCACTGCAATTCGAGTTCCTGTTCACGCTCATCGCCGAGGTCGGCGAGATCGTCACCATGGGCGCTGCCCCGCTCGGCGAGCGTCGCGTGGTGCAGATCACCGGCGGCAGCTTCGACGGTCCCGAATTGCGCGGCGAGGTGATCGGCGGCGCCGACTGGCAGATCGTGCGCAGCGACGGCGTGCTGGAGCTCGACGCGCGCTATGCGATCAAGGAGGCGCGCGGTGGGCTGGTGCAGGTCTTGAGCCAAGGGATGCGGCACGGCCCGCCCGAGATCCTGGCGAAGCTCGGGCGCGGCGAAGAGGTGCCGGCCGATCAGTATTTCTTCCGCACCGTCATGCGCTTCGAGACCGGCGCGAGCGAGCTTGCGTTCCTCAACAAGACCATCGCGGTCGCCACCGCCGAACGCAAGGCGCGGCGTGTCGAACTAAAGGCGTGGCGGTTGCTTTAGCCACCTGCCCGATCCGGTTCGATCTGCTAGTCTCACCTGAGCGAGATGGAACAGTGAAACAAGGCATAGGCGGACCGGACTCATGAACGCAGGATTTGAAATTGGCGCGGCGCTGACTGGCGACATCTGGAGCGCCGAATACTGGACCAACAAGGGCAGCACGAAGCTGAACCTCTGGCGCAAGCGCGTCGGCGCGCCGGTGGCGGGCGAGCAGCCGCGGCCGGTCGTGTTCCTGGTGCACGGCTCGTCGAACTCGACTCGCACTAGCTACGACCTGCACGTGCCGGGCAAGGGCGAATACTCGTTCATGAACGTGCTGGCGCGCGAAGGCTTCGACGTCTGGACCATGGACCATGACGGCTATGGTTTCTCGGACAGCTCCGGCAACAACTCCGACATCGCCAGCGGCGTCGAGGATCTCAAAGCGGCGATCCCGGTCGTGCTGAAGGAGACCGGCGTCACCAAGATGCATTTCTACGGCACGTCATCGGGCGCGATCCGCGCCGGCGCCTACGCCCAGGAGCACCCCGAGCGCGTCGACCGGCTGATCATGAGCGCCTTCACCTACAAGGGCACCGGCTCGCCGGAGATCGCGCGGCGTGCGGCACGCGCCGACGAGCTTCGCGCCAACCCACGCCGCAAGCGCGACGCCGCGATGATCCGTTCGATCTTCACCCGCGACGGTCACGCCTGGAGCACCGATCCGGCGGTCCCCGAAGCGATCATCGCCGGCGAGATGAAGTTCGGCGACACGATCCCGACCGGCACCTATCTCGACATGGCCGTGAACCTGCCGAAGGTCGATCCCAAGCGCGTACTCTGCCCGGTGCTGATGCTGCGCGGCGAGCATGACGGCAACTCGACCAACGAGGACCTGATCGATTTCTACACGCAGCTTCCGAACGCCGACCGGCAGTTCATCATCCTGCCGCACACTGCGCACAGCCCGGGCTACGGCAAGAACCGGCACCTGATGTACTACGCGGTGAAAAACTTCCTGCGGCAGCCGGCAGCGTTCACGTCGTAGCACCGCTCGTCATGCCCGGCCTTGTGCCGGGCCATGACAGAAAGCTAATTGTCCTTAAAAAACGCTCGCAGCTCCGCATACGTCTCCTCCGGCGCTTCCTCCGAGAGATAGTGCCCGCACGGCAGCGCCTTGGCACCGCGGATGTCGGTCGCGTAGTCCTTCCACACCTCGGCCGGCTTGTGATTGCGCCCGACCGCGCCGGTCGCGCCCCACAGGATCAGCGACGGGCAGGTGATCTTCTTGCCGGCCGCGAAATCGACCTTGTCCATTTCAAAGTCGACGCCATAGGTCGCGCGATAGTCTTCGCACATGGCGTGCACGGTTTCCTTGTTGCGGAAGCAGCGCCGGTATTCCTCCAGCGCCTCCTTGCCGAAGAAGCTCAGGCCCGCTTTCGACTTCGCGAGCTTGGTGTTGATGTAGAAATCCGGATCGGCGCTCATCAGCGTCTCGGGCAGCGGCTCGGGCTGGATCATGAACAGCCAGTGATACGACGCCTTGGCCCATTCGCGCGTCATGTGGGTGTAGAGATTGTGCTGCGGGATGATGTCGAGGATCGCCGCGCGTTCGACCTTGTCGGGATGATCGAGGCACATGCGATGAACCACCCGCGCGCCGCGGTCGTGGCCGGCGGCCATGAATTTCTTGTGTCCCAGCGCCGCCATCACCTCGACGTTGTCCTGCGCCATAGCGCGGAACGAATAGGCGGAATGGTCGTCGCCGCCGGGCGGCTTAGAGGAATCGCCGTAGCCGCGCAGGTCGGTCGCGACCACCATAAACTCCTGCGCCAGCCGCGGCGCGAACTTGTGCCACGACAGATGCGTGAACGGATTGCCGTGCAGCAGCAGCAGCGGCGGTCCCTTGCCGCCATGCACCGTGACGATGCGCGCGCCGCTGGTTTGAATCTCGGTGCGGGTGAAGCCTTCCATCTGCATATTCAAATCCCCGAAGTCGATTGCGGCGCCAGTCTCGGCGTCTGCCCCGATATACTCAAGCGCCTTGCTCTGAGATAATCGACGTTTACAAACGGGATGCTTGGCGATGGGCACACGGCTCCTGCTTTCCTTCTTGCTGTCAGTCGTCGCGGTGGCCAGCGCGCCGGCGCAAACCTATCCGAACAAGCCGGTGCGGGTCATCGTCGGTTTCGGTCCGGGCGGACCGGCCGACGTGATGGCGCGGCTGATCGCGCAGCGGATGCCCGCAACGCTCGGCCAGAGCTGGATCATCGACAACCGGCCGGGCGCCGGCGGCTCGATCGCGGCGAAGGCGGTCGCCGAAGCGGAGCCGGACGGCTACACGCTGCTGCTCGGCAACACCAGCACGCTGGTGATCTCGCCGCTGGTCTACCGCAACGTCGGCTACGACCCGGTGAAGGCATTCGCGCCGGTCGCCGTGCTCGGCACGACGTCAAACGTGATGGTGATCAATCCCAAGCTGCCGATGACATCGGTGCAGGAGCTGGTCGCGTTCGCCAAGGCCAATCCCGGCAAGCTCAACTATGCGACGCCCGGCGCGGGCACGCCGCCGCACCTGATCGGCGAGACGTTTAAGGTCAAGGCCGGCATCGACATCGTGCACGTTCCCTACAAGGGCGGCGGCTCGGCCGGCCACGCGGTGATCGCCGGCGACGTGCAGATCGCGTTCGAGAATCCGGCGGTGTCGCTGCCGCTGGCGCAGGCCGGCCAGGTCCGCGCGCTCGCGGTCACCAGCGAGCGCCGCAACCCGCAGGCGCCGGAGCTGCCGACCATGATCGAGAGCGGCATCCCCGATTTCGTGTC
>CAMDEB010000251.1 GCA_945893085.1 Rhodoplanes serenus
CCCGAGTTCCACCCGCAAGCCCACGACCGCGACCGGCTCGTGGGGCACCCGGCGGATGCCGATTCCGCGCACCTCGATCAGGCCGGCCAGGGCAGGGGCGGGACGCACCAGCAGGCGTCCGTGCGCCTTTTCGACATGGGCGCGGTCGTCGGCGACCAGCCGCGCAAACGGCAGCAAGCCCTGGTCCGCGGCCTGCAGCAGCGCCAGCGCCAGGCGCGACTTGCCGGAGCCCGAAGCGCCCTGGATCAGCACCGCTCGCGCGCCGACCAGCACGGCGGTGGCATGGATGGTGGATGTCGACATCACATCGCTGGCAGGCGCACCACGAAGCGCGCGCCCAGCACCTTGGGTGTTCCGTCCTCGGCAACCTCGGTGCGATTCTCCGCCCAGATCTGGCCGCCGTGCGCCTCGATGATCTGTTTGGAGATCGAGAGCCCGAGTCCGGAGTTCTGGCCAAATCCCTGATGCGGCCGGTCGGTGTAGAAGCGTTCAAATATCTTCTCGAACGCATCGGGCTGGATGCCGGGCCCGTCATCGTCGACGACGATCTCGATCTGCTGGCGCAGCCGCCGGCAGGTGACGCGCACCGTGCCGTCGAATGGCGAGAACGAGCGCGCATTCTCGATCAGGTTGTCGATCACCTGACCGAGGCGGGAATCGTGACCCGGCACCATGAAGGCCAGCGCGCCGCCGCCCTCGAAGGCGAGCGTCACGTTGGCGACTCCGGCTTGGCGGACTTCGTTGCGCACCGATACGACGGTGGTGAGCAGCTTGGTCATATCGACCGGCACCATGTCGTGGCGCTGCAGTTCGGCGTCGAGGCGGCTGGCGTCGGAAATGTCGGAGATCAGCCGGTCGAGCCGCTTGACGTCGTGCTCGATCACGGCGAGCAGACGTGCCTGACTCTCCGGCGTCCTGGCGAGCGGCAGCGTCTCCACCGCCGAACGCAGCGAGGTCAGCGGATTCTTCAGTTCATGCGCGACGTCGGCGGCAAAGCTTTCGATCGCTTCGATCCGGCGGTAGAGCGCGCTGGTCATGTCGCGCAGCGCGCCTGAAAGATGCCCGATCTCGTCGCGCCGCGACGTGAGATCCGGAATCTCGACGCGCGAGCGGATGCGATGCCGCACCCGTTCGGCGCCCTCGGCAAGCCGCCGCACCGGGCCGGCGATGGTGCCGGCGAGCAGCATCGACAACACCACCATCACGCCGAGCAGGATCAGGAACAGCTTGACGATCTGCAGCCGCTCCGACGCCACCGCCTGGTCGATGTCGCCGCCCTGGGTCGACAGCAGCAGCACGCCGCGCACGGCGCGGAAGCGCTGCACCGGCACCGCCACCGACACGATCACCTCGCCACGGTCGGTGACGCGCACCTGGCTCGCCTTGTTTCCAACCAGCGCCTGCGCGACCTCCGGATAGTCCTTGCCGGCCTCCGGGCCGAGCTCGCGATAGAGCGGCAGGTCGCCGCGGCCGAACCAGTCGCGCGCCGCGTTCCATGCGCGCCTGAACATGCCGGGTTTTTCGGCCAGCGGCGGCAGGTCGAAGCGCAGCACCTCGCCGGGAACGTAGAGGTTGCGGCTGTCAAGGATGAGGAAGCCGTGCCGGTCGTAGATCCGCGCGCGGGTCTTGGTCGGCGAGATCAGGCCGCGCAGCACGGGCGCCACCCGTTCCGGATTGATCGAGAATTCAAGCCCGGTCAGTCCGTCATCGCCTGGGCCGTAGCTTTCGCCGGGCTGCAGCTCCAGCAGCCGCTCGCGATCGATGAAGCCGCTGAAGCCGCTGTAGCTCTCGGCGGTGGCGGAGGCGGCGATGGCGCCGGCGATGATCTCGCCCTGCACCACCAGGCTCTGCACCCGCGCCTCGATCAGTCCGGCGCGGAACTGCGAGAGATAGAGAATGCCAATGACCAGCGCGAGCAGTCCGGCGACGTTGAGGAAGACGATGCGCCGGGTGAGGCTGGAGATGCTTTGGCTGAGAAAGAAATTCCAGGTGCGGTGCAGGAGGCCGCGCAGCCCGCGCTCGTGATAGACCCGCGCGATGCGCTGCGGCAGGTTGGCGAACGGGTTGCGCCGGTCATAGGTCTGCCGCTCGCCGGGACGTTGCACCTCGGCGGATTTCTGCGGCGTGTCGGTGGTTCGATCGAGCAAAGCGTTGCGTCTGCCAGCCTATCGTCTGCCCGCTGCGGGCACACTCGACATTCTAGCGCAAGCGAGCCGCTTCGTCAGAGTTCCTTGAAGCGGTAGCCGACGCCATAAAGCGTCTCGATCATGTCGAAATCGTCATCAACCGACTTGAACTTCTTGCGCAGGCGCTTGATGTGGCTGTCGATGGTGCGATCGTCGACATAAACCTGATCGTCGTAGGCGGCGTCCATCAGCGCATTGCGATTCTTCACCACGCCGGAACGGGCGGCGAGCGCCTGCAGGATCAGGAATTCGGTGACGGTGAGCGTTACCGGCTCGCCCTTCCAGGTGCAGGTGTGGCGCTCCGGGTCCATGCGCAACTGGCCGCGCTCGAGCGCCTTGATATCGGTTTCCTTCGGCGCGGCGGTGGGATCCTTCGGGATCGCGCGGCGCAACACCGACTTTACGCGCTCCACCAGGAGCCGCCGCGAGAACGGTTTGCGGATGAAATCGTCAGCGCCCATCTTGAGGCCGAACAGCTCGTCGATCTCCTCGTCCTTGGAGGTGAGGAAGATCACCGGCATGTCGGTCTTCTGGCGCAGCCGCCGCAGCATTTCCATGCCGTCCATGCGCGGCATCTTGATGTCGAGGATGGCGAGGTCGGGCGGCGAGGTCTTGAAGCCTTCCAGCGCGGAGGCGCCATCGGTGTAGGTCATGATTCGGTAACCCTCGGCTTCGAGGGCGATGGACACCGAGGTCAGGATGTTGCGGTCGTCGTCGACGAGAGCGATGGTTGGCATCAGCCTCTATTCCCCGTTGACGGTTCAAAATCCCTCAGCCTTGAAGCCCCCAAAGCAAGGCCGAAATGTGACACCCATCCGACAAATACGTGATTCGTCAATCCTTTGACGGCTTTCGGGGCAACAGTCGCAGGGGCCTATATAGCCATCGTCGGCGTGGTTTACACCCGGGTCCTGCTTGCGATTTGTCGGCAATCGCGATGGAGTCGTGCAGGAGCCGGTCGATGAAAGCAACCCCCGAATTCAACGCCGCCGGTGCGGCGAAGACGCTGCTGCGCGAGGCGCGCTCAGGCGCGCTGGCGACGCTCATGGCGGGCTCGGGCGATCCCTATTGCTCGCTCGTGAATGTCGCGACCGCGGCCGATGGGGCGCCGCTGCTGCTGATCTCGCGGCTGGCGCTGCACACCAGGAACGTTCTCGCCGATGCTCGGGTGTCGCTCATGCTCGATGAGCGGAAGCCCGGCGATCCGCTCGAAGGCGCTCGGGTCATGCTCATGGGCTCGGTTTCCAAGACCGACGACGCAGCTGTCCGCCGGCGCTATCTGGCGCGCCAGCCGGAGGCGGAGATGTTCGTGGGCTTTGCCGACTTCGCCTTCTACGAGGTGAAGCTCAAAGCCGCGCATCTGGTCGCCGGCTTCGGCCGCATCGTCGACCTCACGCCCGCCGATGTGCTGACCGATCTCGCCGGCGCCGAGGCGCTGGTCGAAGCCGAGCCGGACGTGATCGCGCACATGAACGCCGATCACGCCGAAACCTGCCGGCTCTACGCGACCAAGCTTCTGGGCGCAGCCGATGGCGAATGGCGCTGCGCCGGCTGCGATCCGGAGGGGCTCGAATTGCAGAACGGCCGCCTGGCGCTGCGGCTGCCGTTCCCGCAGCGGGTGACGTCGCCCGGCGTGCTGCGCGCGGTGCTGAAGCAGATGGCGGACCGGGCGCGCGCCGCGGCTTGATCTGCCCACTCGCTGCCCACGGATGGACGCGCGACGCGCGGTTGCGGCAGACTCCCGCCAACAAACGACACGCAACAAGGGAGGCTCATCATGCGCCGTCTGCTGACCGGCTTGCTGCTCGCGCTCGCGGTTACACCTGCTGCCGCCGAAGACATCGTGCTACGCGGCATGGGCTCGTTCCATGTCGGCGGCCGCATTGCCGAGGTGTCGGGCAAAGAGGTGCGGATGATTCAGCGCCAGCCCGGCGGCCCGATGACCAAGCTCGATCCGAACGGGCAGTACATGGTCGAGCAGATGTACGTGCAGTACTTCCTGCCGAAGACCAAGAAGGGAAAATACCCGCTGCTGATGTGGCACGGCGGCGGGCTCACCGGCGTCACCTTCGAGAGCACGCCGGACGGCCGCGAAGGCTGGCTCAACATGTTCGTCCGCAAGGGCTGGGACGTCTACAACTCCGACGCGGTCGAGCGCGGGCGTTCGGGCTTCGCGTCGGCGGATGTCTGGGCCGACGCGCCGATCTTCCTGACCTACCAGGATCCCTACGAGCGCTTCCGCATCGGCGATGGCGCGGGCTCGTGGAATGCCGATCCGTCGAAGCGGAAGCTCATGCCCGGCAGCGCGTTCCCGGCCGAGGCCTACGAGAACTACATGAAGCAGAGCGTGCCGCGCTGGCTCTCCACCGACAAGGCCATCGTCGCCGCCTATCTCGCGCTGATCGACAAGGTCTGCCCCTGCGTGATGCTGCTGCACAGCCAGGGCGGCACGTTCGGGTTCCAGGTGGCCGAACAGCGGCCGGACAAGATCAAGGGAATCGTCGCCGTCGAAGCCGCAAGCCCCGGCAACATCGCCAACGCGCCCAAGCTCAAGGGCGTGCCGGTGCTGCAAATCTTCGGCGACTACGTCGATCAGCACCCGCGCTGGTCGACCTTCAAGAAGGCCGACATGGCGTACGGCGAGGCGATCAAGGCCGCCGGCGGCACGGCCGACTGGATCAACCTCCCCGACATCGGCATCAAGGGCAATTCCCACATGCTGATGCAGGACAAGAACAACGCCGAGATCGCCGAGGTCATCCAGAAATGGCTGGTCGGCAAGGGACTGGTGGACTGATCGTACTGCACCGCGCGCGCGCGTGTTGCAGCGCAGCGTACTGATTGCAGCGGCTAGGAGTGCGTCCGAGTCATCAGACAGACCTCAAATTTTGTAACAAACGGAATCGAAGTCGCCCAACTTTAACAAGGACGTTACGGCTTACGGCCTTCGATTGGTTTGTGACGCAGTCGTACTGGTCTAGCCAAGGATGGCTTGCAGTTGCGGACGCCGTTCGAGCACGGATGCGACTGGCGGCAGATTCGCGAACCAGTTCTCGAGCCCCCAGAAACGGCCAGCGCGCACGGCGGCGAGATAGACGAGCACCATAGCATAGACCAGATGATACTCGATGATGAAGTTGTTCACGTTGGTCACATAGGGGAAGTCGAGCCGCGGGAAGAAATAGAGCAGCATCAGAAGCGTGCCGAACACCGCGCTCACGCGCACCCAGACGCCGAGGATGAGCGAAATCCCGATCAATAGATGGCCCCATTTGACCAGCACGTTTACGATCGGGAGCATGGCCGGCTCCATAAAGAATGAATAGAAGCCGGGGAAGGTCTTGGCACCGGCGAGGAACTGGCTCGCCGACCATTTCGGGTCCACCAGCTGCCGCATCGCGGCCCACAGGAAGACCCAACCGAGTGACACGCGCATCAGGAAGATGAGCGTTTTCTGCAGCGTGGTGTAGGACATGACATCGCCCCTTTGATCGGCTTCTTTTAGATCACCGTTGGCCCGGGAGCTTTGATATGCATCAAACGCGCGAACCTGTCCGACTGTCGCATTGTCTAAATTCGCAACCCACGGGCTGGTTGCCAGCGATGTCGAGGGCCTCGCCGAGCCATCGCTCGCGCCGGTCGACCTTCAAAAAGATCGACACCAAATACGGCAACGCCATCAGGGCGGCTGGCGGAACCGTCGATTGGGTCAATCTTCTGGTGGTAGGCATCAAGGGCAATTCCCATATGTTGATGCAGGACAAGAACAGCGACCAGGTGGCCGAGGTCATCCAGAAATGGCTGGTCGGCAAGGGAGACTGGTGGACTGATCGTACTGCACCGCGCGCGCGTGCGTGTTGCAGCGCAGCGTACAGGTGACTTATTTGCTGCCGTATGGTTACCCCGCGCATCGGCTGTGGTTCGCCGCGCTTTCTTGAGCCAGTCGGCGCTGCAACCCAGCCAACCTGCACGCTCAATTGGCCTTGGCAGCGAACCGGATCGCGATTATAGGTCGCCCGCCGTAAGGACGCGGCGTATTGTCCTTCAAGAGCTGCATCCGACGGCTCGTTGGGGAGTTCGGCCCGTATGTCACGGCCGGGCGCGTGCGAGGAGGACGTTCCCTTGAAAGAAGTGGGTTTGCGCAACGCCGCCTATGGCGCCGACAAGTTCGGGTTCAAGGACCTCACCGGCGTCAACTGGAACCTCGCGGCGCCCCAGCTCTATGAGCACGCCATCCGCAATGGCGAGGCGACGATCGTCGAGGGCGGCGCGCTCTGCGCCGAGACCGGCCATCACACCGGCCGTTCACCCAAGGACAAGCACACGGTGGTCGATGCGCTGACCGAGAACACGGTCTGGTGGGACGGCAACCGCAAGATGTCGCAGGCGCAGTTCGTCCTGCTGTACAACGATTTTCTCGAGCATGCGAAGGGCAAGGCCCTGTTCGCGCAGGACCTCTACGGCGGCGCC
>CAMDEB010000252.1 GCA_945893085.1 Rhodoplanes serenus
GTGAAGACTCCCGAAATGCAGGTCGGCATGGCGCGGACCGGTTTCGACACGCTGCTCAGCGCGCCCCAGGAATTCGCCGCGACGATCGCAAGCGACATCGAGAAATGGTCGGCGCTGATCAAGCTGTCGGGCGTGAAGATCGAGTGACCGGCAAGAGGTTTGAGATCAAACGCCGATATTGTCGATCAGCCGGGTGCGGCCGAGTCTCGCGGCCACCAGCAGCCGCACCGGGCCGTCCTTCCGCGACATGACCGGCGCCAGCGTGTCGGCGTGGCGCGCCTCCAGATAGTCGAGCACGAAACCCGCGCGCTCGATCTGCGCGCGGCTGACCGCGAGCGCGTCGGGAAGCGGCCGGCCGGTCTTGATGTGCGAGGCGCAGTCTTTCAGCACGCGATGCAGCGTCGGCGCTGCCGCTCGCTCGCTCGCCGACAGGTAGGCGTTGCGCGAGGACATCGCGAGGCCGTCCTTCTCGCGCACTGTGGGCAGGCCGACGATCTTCACCGGGATGTCGAGATCCTTCGCCATGGCGGTGACGACCTTGAGCTGCTGGTAGTCCTTCTCGCCGAACAGGGCGATGTCGGGCGCGACCTGCAACAGCAGCTTGGCGACCACGGTCGTGACGCCGCCGAAGAAATGCGGGCGGAACGCGTCTTCCAGGCCGACCTTGGCGGGACCGGCGGGCTCGATGCGGGTGGCGAAGCCTTCGGGGTACATGTCGCGCACGCCCGGCGCCCAGATTAGATCGACGGCCAGCGCCGACAGCGCCGCGAGGTCGGCATCCCAGGCGCGCGGATAGCTGCCGAAGTCTTCGTTGGGAGCGAACTGCGCGGGATTAACGAAGATTGACACCACGACGCGATCGCAGCGGCGCTTGGCGAGCCGCACCAGGGCGAGGTGGCCGGCGTGCAGCGCGCCCATGGTCGGCACCAGCGCGATGCTCTCGCCGGCGTCCCGGAAGCGCGCGCACGCCCGGCGCACCGTCGCGACGGTGCGGATAACCCGCATTTTTGCTGGCTTTTGCCGGCGTGTTTTAGCTTTTCGCGACATCGTTCAAGTTAATCATGAACCGAGCGAAATTTCTCCTGCGACTTGATTCAAATCGTCGTGGAATCGAAAGTGCGGCCCTGAGGATGGCCATGTCGAATGAGAATGCGGGACGGCCGGGTTCTGCCCACGTTGTCGTGCTTGGCAACGAGAAGGGCGGCTCGGGCAAATCCACTGTCGCCATGCATGTCGCGGTCGCGCTGATGAAAGCGGGCCAGCGCGTTGCCACCATCGATCTCGACTCGCGGCAGAAAAGCTTCACCCATTACGTCGAGAACCGCCAGGCGTGGGCGAAGCGCGCAGGCCTCGATCTTGAAATCCCGGCGCACTATTGCATCGGCCGCTCCGAAGGCCTGCTGGTCAAGGCCAACGAGGACAACGAGTTCACGGCGTTTGCCGCCGCCATCGACGCGCTCGAGCACAGTCACGATTTCCTGGTGATCGACACGCCGGGACACGACAGCTACCTGATGCGGCTCGCCCATTCGATGGCGGACACGCTGATCACCCCGATCAACGATTCGTTCGTCGATTTCGACGTGCTCGGCACGGTGGATCCGGCGACCTTCGCGGTGACCGGCAGCAGTCATTATTCCGAGATGGTGCGCGAGGCGCGCCGGCAGCGCCGGGTGGTGGATCACCAGACCACCGACTGGATCGTGGTTCGCAACCGTCTCTCGACGCTCGGCTCGCGCAACAAGAAGCTGGTCGGCGAGGGCGTGCAGCAGCTCGCGCTGCGGCTCGGCTTCCGCTGCATCGACGGCTTTGCCGAGCGCGTGATCTTCCGCGAGTTCTATCCGCGCGGCCTGACCGCGCTCGACTCCCTCGACGAGGCGACGCTCGGCACCCGCCCCAGCATGTCGCACGTCACCGCGCGGCAGGAGGTCGAAAACCTGCTCACCTCGCTGAAGCTGCCGTTCGACGAGCGCGGCCTGCTGCGTGCCGCGGCCCGAGCCGAATGGTTTGCCGCGGCCGCGGCCGACGAGCCGCTGGAACTGCACGACATTCTCGCCAACTAACGGCCGGTCCTGCCGCCCAAGGGTTGTGGCCGCGTCGCCGCGGGGCATTGCGCCGGGCGCGCGAAGTGGCATTTATGGGGCGGGGCAAAAGACCGTCCCGGCAGGGCCAACATGGCAAAAGACCGCACTCCGGCGCCCACGGATAACCGCAGCAAACCGGCCGCGACGTCCTCGCGCGCCGATATCGACGCTTTTCTCGCCCAGGTTCGCGGCATGAGCTCGACCACCGCACCCGGTATGCGGGGCCGGCTAATCTTCGCGCTCGACGCCACCATGAGCCGGCAGCCGATGTGGGACATCGCCTGCAGCCTGCAAGCCGATATGTTCCGCGAGACGGCGACGATCGGCGGCCTCGACGTGCAGCTCGTCTACTATCGCGGCATCGCCGAATGCCGCGCGTCGCGCTGGGTGTCGGACGCGCGCCAGCTCGCCGGCCTGATGGAGAAGATCGACGTCCGCGGCGGCCACACCCAGATCGGCAAGGTGCTGGCCCATGCGAGGCGCGAGAACGAAACGCAGAAGGTGCAGGCGCTGGTGTTCGTCGGCGACGCGATGGAAGAGCCGATCGACGATCTGTGCGCGGCGGCGGGCGGTCTTGGTCTGCTGGGCGTTCCAGCCTTCGTGTTCCAGGAGGGCCGCGATCCGATCGCCGAGCAGGCGTTTCGCGAAATGGCGCGGCTGTCGCGCGGCGCCTATGGCCGCTTCGATCTCAGCGCTGCCCACGAACTGGCGGAGTTGCTGAGGGCGGCGGCGGCCTATGCGGCCGGCGGCATGAAGGCGCTCACCGATCTCAAGGCGCGGCACAGCGCTGGCGCCGTGAAGCTGCTCGAGCAGTTGAGATAGCCATGCCGACGATCATGTTCGGCATCATCGTCCTGGTGCTGGTGCTGTGGGGGCTGAACGGCTTCACCAAGGTCGATCCGAAAAAGCTGTTGCAGGTGGCGCGGCCGGCCGGCGGCATCGGCGCGCTCGGGGTGGCGGCGTTCCTCGGCATCCGCGGGCACTTGGAGGTGGCGATCCCGCTGGGGCTGTTCGGGGCGGGCCTGCTCGGATGGGGGCCGTTCGCCTCGACCGGCATCTTCCAGCGGACCCGGAAAACGCCCGGTCAGGCCTCGCGCGTGCGCTCGCCGGTCATCGAGATGGAGCTCGACCACGACACCGGCGCCATGCGCGGCCATATCCTTGCCGGGAAGCACGAGGGCGCGTCGCTCGACACGCTCGAGGTGACGACGCTGCTGGGACTGCTGGCCGAGATCGATCCGGAGAGCCGGGCGCTACTGGCAGCGTATCTTGACCGCCGGGAGCCCGGCTGGCGTGAGCACGCGCAGGGCGATACGGGTGCGAGCAACGGGCCGCTGCGCAGCGGGAAAATGACCGAGGAGGAGGCGCATCAGATCCTTGGCGTGCAGCCTGGGGCGAGCGCCGACGAGATCGGCCGCGCGCATCGCGCGCTGATGAAGAAGCTGCATCCCGATCAGGGGGGATCGACCTATCTCGCGGCCCAGATCAATGAGGCCAAAGAGGTTCTTCTGCGCCGCCATCGCTGATCACTCCACTCTACCGGCGGACGCTTAGATCTTAAGCGCCATGCAGACGATGTCGCTGCGCTTGAGCTGCTTGCAGGCGGACTCGGCCTGGTCGCGGTCGTTGACCGCGAAGCGGGCGCGGAAATAGGTCTTCTCGCCCTTGGTGGTGCGCTCGGTGTAGGGGTCGGCCTTGACCAGCACCTTCACCGCCTTCTGCGCCGAACTCAGCCGCTGCTTGGCTTCGTCCTCCGCTTCGAAAGCGCCGACCTGGATCGCCCAGCCGCTGCGCGAGGTGGCGCGCGTCGGCGGCGTGTAACGCTCGGAGGCGGCAGCCGACGGGATGATGGCGTTGCCGGCGGCAGCGACCGCGGCCGGCAGCACGCCGAGGATGCCGGGACGCGCACCGGGCGGCGGTGCCGGCGCGGCGGCGGTCTGTGGCGCCGGAGCAGGAGCGGCCACGGCCGGCGGCGGAGCGACCGGCGCCAGCGCCGCGGTCTGCACCGGAGCGGGCTTCGCGGCTGCAACCGGGGCAGGGGCCGGAACGGGCGCCGGAGCAGGCGCAGCGGCAGCGGTCTGCACCGGCGCGGCCTTCGGCGCCATCTTCACCACCACGGTCTTCACCGCGATCGGCTTGATCGGATCGTTCGAGCCGAGCCGCGCCGCCGGGATTGCGGCCGTCGCTTCGACCGGGACCAGAGCCATCGGCGCGCCGACCGGTGCGGGGACCGGCACGGTGCGAGCCGCGGCGAGCCGCGGCTTTGCGGCCGGCTCGGCGGCGGGTTCAGGGATAGCGACGGATTCCGAGGCTTCGGCGAACCGGGTCTTGGTGCGCTTGAGCGAAGCTTCGACGATGTGGCTGTCGATCAGGTCGCGCATCTTCGCGTCGCGCTGGCCGCCGGAGCGGCCGCCCAGCACGACGCCGATGATATGGCGGTCGCCGCGGTGCACCGAGGTCACGAGGTTGAACCCGGAGGCGCGGGTGTAGCCGGTCTTGATGCCGTCGACGCCGTGCACGCGGCCGAGCAGCTTGTTGTGATTGCGCATCGCGCGGCCGTGATAGGTGAAGCTCGAGGTCGAGAAATAGCGGTAGTAGCGCGGGAAGCGCTCCTGGATCGCCTGGCCGAGCATGGCCTGCTCGCGCGCGGTGGTGACCTGGGCGTCGTTCGGCAGGCCGGAGGCGTTGCGATAGACGGTGCGGTTCATGCCGAGCGCGCGCGCCTTGCGCGTCATCTGCCTCGCGAATTCGTCCTCGCTGCCGGCCAGCGCCTCGGCGATCACCACGGCGGCGTCGTTGGCGGATTTGGTGACCAGCGCCTTGATCGCGTCTTCGACTTCGAGGGTCTGTCCGGGGCGCAGGCCGAGCTTGGTCGGAGCCTGTTCCGAAGCGTGCTCGGACACCGGCATCGTGCTGCCGAGCTTGATCTTGCCCGCCTCAAGCCGTTCGAACAGCAGGTAGAGCGTCATGATCTTGGTCAGCGAGGCCGGGTGGCGCAGGCTGTCCGGGTTCGACTGGTGCAGGGTCGCGCCGGTGTTGGCGTCGACCACGATGGCGGCATAGGCGGGGTTGTAGGTCTGGGCGGCGTGGAATTTCTTGACGTAGCGCTTGCGGCGGGAGCGGGCGTCGGCCGGGTCGGTCGTCACCGCGAGCAGAGCCATGACGCCGGCGAGACCGAGAATGCCGAAACGAAGCCTCCGCGAGGCCACCGGTACGCGATACATGCCTGTTCCCCGTCCTTCGTCCGAGTGAGCACTCCGCAGGCGCCCGAACCCCTTCTTGGTTCGCGATCGGTGCTCGCCGCCCGGTTGGTCCCCAGCAAGAGCCGTGGCGGCGGCAGCACAACGGCTGAAAGTATGCTGGCGCGGTTGCCAAAAAGTTAAAGAAAATCAAAGGGAAAGTTCGGCGGAATCGATAAGGAAGCCGGCATCTGGTGCACTGCAAGATTTTCCTTGATATTTTTGTGCAGTGCAATATATTGCTCTCATGCGAGCGGTTGAGCGGCGCAAGGTCTAGGCAAACCCCCAAGGGTCCCGACCGAGACGGCGGGACGGAAAGAGGCGAAAATGGTCAAGAATTTCGACGATATCCAGAAGCTCGGTAAGGACAACATGGACGTCACGATGAAGTCGTTCGGCGCCCTCACCAAGACCTCCCAGGCCATCGCGGCCGAGGTCGCGGACTACTCGAAGAAGTCGTTCGAGGACGGCACCAAGGTGGTGGAGAAGCTGTTCGGCGTGAAGTCGTTCGAAAAGGCGATCGAGATCCAGACCGACTACGCCAAGTCGGCCTACGAGGGCTTCATGTCCGAAGCCACCAAGATCGGCGAGCTCTATGCCGATTTCGCCAAGGAAGCCTTCAAGCCGTTCGAGGCCTACGTCGCCAAGACCGCGCCGGCCAAGTAAGCGGCCAGGACGCGTGAGCGTTTGAGTGTCTGCGTAGCGTTGTAGCGTATGAGTTCTGCAAAGCCCGGCCGCATTGGCCGGGCTTTTTTGCTTGCTGCAGGGGAAGGCGCGTCCGCTTCGGCGCGGTTGCACGCGAGTTTCGACGCGCGGCATAAAAAAAGCCCGGCCGTGAGGCCGGGCTTGCAGTCGTGGCAGTCACGTGGCGCTATTGCGCGATGCGCAGGTTGGAGAGGGCGGTTCCGATCGAGTTGAAGGCCGACAGGACCTGGCTGCTGCTCTTGATCTCGATGGCCTTGTCGGGCGCGCTCGCGCAGGTCTTCAAGACCTCCTGACTCGGGTCGCCGCCGGTGTTGATGAACACCGTGTAGATGGTGATGCCGGCCGCCTTGATGTTGCCGCAGAGCAGCTTCTCGCGCGCGTCGATGGCCGACTGGCTGGTGTGGTGCCGGCTTTCGGTGTTCAAGCCGTCGGTGACCAGCACGATGACGTCCGAGTATTTGAAGTTCGGATCCTTCGCCGGGATGGTGAAGGGCAGGGCGGTCAGCGATTGGAACGCCCATTGCAGGCCGATCACCTGGTTGGTCATGCCGGCCGGGAAAAGGCCGTCGACCTTGGAGTTCAGCGCGGTCCAGTCATAGGTCAGCGCCAGA
>CAMDEB010000253.1 GCA_945893085.1 Rhodoplanes serenus
CGCCATGACCGACGCCGAGGTCCTTCTGATCACGCGCGAATTCCTCGAGCGCTTGACGCGTGGCGCTCCGGCGGTCGCTGCCCGGCTGCTGATGAACCTATCGATGTACTTGGTCGATCGATTGCAGAATACGACGCAAGGTCTCGTCAGCATGATGGAGCAGCGCGCCACACCGCCCGCAGCCGCCCCGAATTGAGTCGCGCCGCCCCGCAGCCGTCGGCCCTATTGCTGGGATTCCTGGCGGCGTACATCGCCGCGGGACCGGCCGCGACGCAGCTGATGCTGCCGGCGCTGCCGGCAGTGCAGGAAACATTCGGCGCCGGTGTTTCGACCGTGCAACTCGCCGTCAGCTTGTCCTTCTTCGCGATGGCGGTGGCGACGCTTGCTTGGGGCCCGGCCTCGGACCGCTTCGGGCGGCGGCCGGTGGCGTTCGCGGGCCTCGGCGTCTTCATCGCCGGCAGCGTCCTGTGCTGGCTGGCGCCGACCTTGCCTGTCCTGATCCTCGGCCGCGTCATCCAGGCGGCCGGTGCCGCGTCGGGAGCCACTGCCCGCGCCATCGTGCAGGATGTCTACGGCGCTGCTGGCGCGGTGCGCGCGCTCTCCATCGTCGGGATGGCGATGGCGCTGGTGCCGATGGCGGCCGCGGTCGCAGGTGGATTCATCAGCGACGCGTTCGGTTGGCGCGCCAACTTCCTCGGCATTGCCGCGATCGGTGCGGGGATGCTGGCGGTCACGCTCGTGACGTTGCGCGAAAGCAGGCCGGAGGTTGGACCAGTCCGAGCGGATACGTGGGCGCCGCTGCGTCAGCCGATGTTCCGGCTGTACGCGTTGCAGTCGGCGCTCAGTATGGGCGCGTTCTTTGCGTTCATAGCCGGGGCGCCGCACATGATCGTCACGGTGCTGGAATTGCCCGCCCGTGCGTACGGACTCGTGTTCATCGCCGGCGGCATCGGTTACGCCGTGGGCGGGCTGCTGTCAGCGCGCTTCGGCGCGCGCCACAGCATCGACCGGATGGTCCTCGCCGGCGCCTCGATCGCTGCGTTGGCCAGCTTGGTCATGGCGCTGCTGCTGCTCGGTGGTTGGTGGCACCTGTGGGCGATTGCGGTGCCGTGCGGCTTCGTCGGGCTCGGCATCGGCGTGGTGCAGCCGAATGCCCAGGCCGGCGCGATCGCCGCCGTACCGGAGGCCGCCGGTGCGGCCAGCGGGACGCTGAGCTTCCTCCAACTCCTCACAGGCGCCGCGGTCGCCCAGGCCGTCGGCGTCCTAATGACGCACGCGGCCCTGGCCATGCCCCTGGCCATCGCGCTACTCAGCGCCGCCACATGGCTGATCGCCCTGCCGCGAGCGGTAGGCCGCACCCCTCGCACTCGCCTCCCGGGCACCGCGCCGCCGCGTTGAACCGCCGGACCTCTTTGCTATAGTGCCGCCTCTTTTGGCGGGGCCGGCGGCGGCCGAGACCTGCCCTTCTTTCCAGGAGTGAGGGTCTTGGCTGCATCGCTCAAAGTAGCGATTCCGAAGGAGCGCCGGCCGCATGAGCGCCGCGTCGCCGCGACAGCGGAGACGGTGAAGAAGCTCGTCGGCCTCGGCTTCGCGGTGACCGTCGAGCAGGGCGCGGGGGCCGGCGCCAGCATCAGCGACGACTCCTATCGCGGCGCGGGCGCGACCATCGCGAACGACACCGCTGCGACCTACAAGGACGCAGGTCTCGTGCTCAAGGTGCAGCGGCCGCTCGAGAAGTCGGAGGGCAACGACGAGCTTGCGAACGTGCCGCGCGGCGCGATCCTGCTCGGTCTGCTCGATCCCCTCGGACACCCCTCGCAGGCCGCGTCCTACGCCAGCGCCGGCGTCACGGCGATGGCGATGGAGATGATCCCGCGCATCAGCCGCGCCCAGAGCATGGATGCGCTGTCGTCGCAGTCGAACCTGGCCGGCTACAAGGCCGTGCTCGACGCCACCGCCGAGTTCGGCCGCGCCATTCCACTGATGATGACGGCGGCCGGCACCGTGGCGCCCGCCAAGATCTTCATCCTCGGCGCCGGCGTCGCCGGGCTGCAGGCCATCGCCACGGCGCGCCGCCTTGGCGCCGTCACCTCGGCGACGGACGTGCGCGCGGCCACCAAGGAGCAGGTCGAAAGCCTCGGCGCGACGTTCATTTCGCCCGAAGGAGTGGCGGACGCCGCGGCCAAGACCGGCTACGCCAAGGAACTCGACAAGGATCAGGCCGCCAAACAGGCCGCGGTCATCGGCGAGCACCTGAAGAAGCAGGACATCGCCATCACCACGGCGCTCATTCCGGGGCGCAAGGCGCCGATCCTCATCACCGCCGAGATGATCCGCGGCATGCGCGCGGGCTCCGTGATCCTCGATCTCGCCGTCGAGCACGGCGGCAACGTCGAGGGCTCCAAGGCCGGCGAGGTCGTCGAGATCAACGGCGTGCGCGTCATCGGCCATATCAACGTGCCGAGCCGGCTGGCCGTCGACGCGTCGGCGCTGTACGCGCGCAACCTGCTGAACTTCCTGACGCCGCTCGCCGACAAGGCCGGCGGACTCAAGATCAACTGGGACGACGAGATCGTGAAGGGCGCGCTGCTCACCCGCGACGGCGCCATCGTCCACGACTCGCTCAAGAAGGCCAAGGACTAGCACGCTCATGGAAGTCGATCCGCTCATCTGGCAGCTCTCGATCTTCGTGCTGGCGATCTTCGTCGGCTACTACGTCATCTGGAGCGTGACGCCCGCCCTGCACACGCCGCTGATGGCCATCACCAACGCCATCTCGAGCGTCATCGTGGTTGGCGCCCTGATGGCGGCCGGCCCGGCCGACTTCAGCGCCGCCAAGGTGCTCGGCCTCGCCGCCATCACGCTTGCGGCGGTGAACATCTTCGGCGGCTTCGTGGTGACGCAGCGCATGCTCAGCATGTTCCGCGGAAAGAAGAAGTAAGTGTCCGCGAACCTCACCGCCCTCGCCTACCTCGTCGCCTCGGTCCTGTTCATCCTGGCGCTGCGCGGGCTGTCGTCGCCTGGTGCTGCGCGCCGCGGCAACATGATGGGCATCGCCGGCATGGCGATCGCCATCGGCACGACCGTGCTCGATCCAAGCATCGTCTCCTACGGCGGCATCCTCGCCGCCATCGCGGTCGGCGGCATCATCGGCACGATCATCGCCCGCCGCATTCAGATGACGGCGATGCCGGAGCTGATCGCCGGCTTCCACAGCCTGGTCGGCATGGCCGCCGTGCTGGTCGCCGCCGCCGCGTTCTTGAGTCCGGACTCGTTCGGCATCGTCGATGAGAGTGGCGCCATCAAGACGGCGAGCCGCATCGAGATGGCGTTGGGCGTCGTCATCGGCGCCATCACGTTCTCGGGCTCCATTGTGGCGTTCGCGAAGCTAGCGGGCCTGCTGTCGGGTGATCCCGTCATGTTCCCCGGGCAGCATTGGCTCAACCTCGCCATCGGCGTGGTCATCGCCGTGCTGATCGCGATGTTCGCCCAGACTCCCGATCCGCAGTGGTTCTGGATCTTCACCGGGCTTGCCTTCGCCATCGGCATCCTGCTGATCATCCCGATCGGCGGCGCCGACATGCCGGTGGTGATCTCGATGCTCAACTCCTATTCGGGTTGGGCCGCGGCCGGCATCGGCTTCACACTGGGGAACTCGGCGCTGATCGTCACCGGCGCACTGGTCGGCTCGTCGGGCGCCATCCTCAGCTACATCATGTGCAAGGCGATGAACCGCTCGTTCATCTCCGTCATCCTGGGAGGCTTCGGCGCCGTCGCCACGACGGCGAGGTCGAAGACCGATAAGCCGCACAAAGAAGGCTCGGCCGAGGACGCCGCGTTCCTGCTGCGGAACGCCGGATCGGTGGTGATCGTGCCCGGCTACGGCATGGCGGTGGCGCAGGCCCAGCACGTCCTCGCCGAGGTCGCCGAGAAGCTGAAGTCCCAGGGCATCAAAGTGCGCTACGGCATCCATCCCGTCGCGGGACGCATGCCCGGCCACATGAACGTGCTGCTGGCCGAGGCGAACGTCCCCTACGAGGACGTCCACGAGTTGGAGGAGATCAACCCAGACTTCTCCAACACGGATGTGGCCATCGTCATCGGCGCCAACGACGTCACCAATCCGGCCGCCAAGAACGATCCCAAGAGCCCGATCTTTGGCATGCCGATCCTGGAGGTCGACAAGGCCAAGACCGTCCTGTTCATCAAGCGCTCGATGAAAGGCGTGGGCTATGCCGGAATCGACAACGAGCTATTCTATTCGCCGAATACGATGATGCTGCTCGCCGACGCCAAGAAGATGATGCAGGACATCGGCAAGGAACTCTGAGGCGCGCATGGCCATCCTCAAGATCGCGCGGATGGGGCACCCGGTACTGATGCGGCCGGCAGAGCCGGTCGCTGATCCGACTTCGCCCGAGATCAAGCGCGTGGTCGCCGACATGATCGAGACCATGGATGACGCCGGCGGCCGCGGCCTCGCCGCGACCCAGGTGCACATCAACAAGCGCATCGTCGTGTTCCGGCCGCCGCCTGACGACCCCAAGCAGCCGGAGGGCCCGAACGGGCCGGTGCTGGCGCTCATCAACCCCGATATCACGGTCCTCGGCGAGGAGATGGACGAAGGCTGGGAGGGCTGCCTGTCGGTGCCCGGCCTGCGCGGCGTGGTGCCGCGCTACACCAAGATCCGCTATCGCGGCGTGACGCCGAGCGGCGAGAAGATCGACCGCACCGTGTCGGGCTACCACGCGCGCGTCGTGCAGCACGAGGTCGATCACCTCGACGGCGTCCTTTATCCGCAGCGCATGAAGGATCTCGGCCTGTTGGTGTTCGAGTCGGAATTCGAGCGGTTCCTGGGCCAAGGGACCGAGACGGGCGACGAGGCGCACGCCGAATGAAGCGCGCGCCGCTCGATCGGCTTGAGACGGCGTGCGACGCCGTCGTCGCTGCGGCCGTCACCGAGGCGGGCGAGCATGGTTGGACGGACGCCGTCCTGGACCACGCCATCGCGGCGGCCGGTATCGATGCCCCGCTCGCGGCCCGCGCGTTCCCGCGCGGTGCACGCAGCCTGGTCGAGGAGTTTCACCGCTGGTGCGACCGGCGCATGGTCGAGGACCTCGCGCGCCACGACCTCCCCGAGCTGCGGGTCGGCCAGCGCGTCGCCCTTGCGGTACGTCTGCGCATTGAGGCGATGGCGGACGCGAACGGAAGCCGTCGCGCCGCAGCGCGGGCCGTCGCATTTCACGCGTTGCCGGTGAACTTCGGCTCCGGCGCGCGCAGCCTCGGTCGGACGACGGACGCGATCTGGCGCGCGGTCGGCGATCAATCGCTCGATTTCAGCTGGTACACCAAGCGCGCCAGTCTCGGCGCGATCTACGCGGCGACGGTGCTCGTGTGGCTCAGCGATGAAAACGATGGGTCCACGGAGACGTGGGCGTTCCTCGGCCGGCGCCTGAAGGACATCGCCACCTTCGGCAAGACCAAGGCGCGTGCCCAGGCAGCCGTCGAGTCGCTGGCGACCAACAGCTTCAGCGTGGCGCGCGCGGTGATCCGCGGCGCCGGCGCCGTCGCTACGCAGGGTCCTGGGGCGTTTCCGATGCGTTGGACTGCTTGGCGCGGAATTCGTTCAGGCTGGTTGCGATCTTCGGATCGCTGAGCGCGAGGATCGCAGCCGAGAGCAGTGCCGCGTTGACGGCACCGGCGCGGCCTACGGCAAGGGTGCCGACGGGGATGCCGGCGGGCATCTGCACCATCGACAAGATGCTATCGAGTCCGTCGAGCTTGCTTTCCATCGGAACGCCCAGCACAGGGAGGCGCGTCCTGGCCGCAACCACACCCGGCAACGCGGCGGCCATGCCGGCACCGGCGATGACCACTTTGAAGCCGCGCGCTTCCAGACCGGTCACCCACTTCTCGAGCGCCACCGGCTGGCGATGCGCGGACAGCACCTTGGCCTCGCTGGCGATGCCGAGCGTCTTCAGGGTCTCTTGGGCATGCTTCAGGGTGGGCCAGTCGGACTGGCTGCCCATGACGATGCCGACGACGGGATTGGTCATTCTAGTTGGTCCCACAAGCGTTGGGGGGCGCAGTATAGGGACGCCCACTCAGCCTGCAAGCCGCGCAGCCTATGCAATAATGTCCGGCAGGAGCGCGCTTTCGATCTGCGCAATCTGGTCGTTGAGGGCGAGCTTGCGCTTCTTGAGGCGTTGGACGCGAACCTGGTTGGCGCTGTCGCCGCCCGGCTCGTTCATGGCTGCAATGGCTTGGTCGAGGTCGCGATGCTCCTCGCGCAACTCGATGAGCTTGCGTTGCAACTCCTTGCGGCCGGACGCGTTGCTGTCCGACGGCGTCATCATGTACGCAGGATACACGCCATGACGATGCGGCCCAATCCATTCTGGGAATACTCGGTGCTCCTGTACGGAAACAGCCGTGTCGCGGCCGCGTGCCTGGCGATCCAGGAACGCCACCGCGCCCGCGCCGATATCGACGTCAACATCCTGCTGCTGTGCACCTGGGCGGCAGCGACGGGCGCCGGCGAGCTCGACAACGACAAGCTGCTGCGCGCGGTGGCCGCGGTCGGACCGTGGCGGCGCGACGTCGTGTTGCCCCTGCGCAGCGCGCGCCAGGTACTCGA